>JAFDDS010000019.1 GCA_019310745.1 Deltaproteobacteria bacterium
TTCATGATCCTTCAGCGGCTTGCCTGAAATCGTGAGACCTTCCTCAAGGACAAATGCTGTTTCCCCAAGGGTCAGGGTATTGCCTTCAATCGCCGTAGATGTGTGTGTCCAGAGATTGCGAAGCTGGATCAACAAGGCATCACGAATATCATTATCCAGGTCTTGCAGAAAATCGAACATGGTCAAATCTCCATATACGTAATCAGGCCCTCTTTACCATCATCATCCCGCAACCAAAACCCTTGGCCGGACCGATGCCTTTATAGAGGGTTTCGACAAAAACCTCAGGATCGACCACAGTGAGAATGCCGTTGAAATCCAATGTGCTAAACTGTATCGATCTGCTTCCTTTCCTTTTAATGAAACGGTGCTGCTTGTAACCATCAGCGCGAATCTGAATGGGATTTATGGCAAACCCATGTTTTTCAGCACGTGCTATAAGCCAGTTGCACCCCTCATCTTGTACCAAATTAGCCAGAGGGCTACGCTCATTTTGTTTTGGGCCTTGTTCTTTAAAGCGCGTTTTAGCCTCCATAACCACATCATGACGGTGTTGTTTACCCTTTTCATCCCTTTTTGAGCGCACAGGGTTAACGCGCAACATAAAGGCAAGCTGCATATCCGTCCTGATTTTCGGTTCATACTCTTTGGTCTCAATGTGCCACAGCCCCATACTCATATCAGGTTTTCGCTCAGAAACCGTGTAAATAAGCGGTCGTTTCCCTTCTTGATCAAATCGGTAAATAAAATCCCGCTTCCTGTCAGCATGGTCTGCAAACAGTCTCCATATGGACTGGTGCAAAGAGTAAGGATCGCGGAATACCCGCCAGAAGTCCGAAGCATACTGTGCATCTTGCTGTAAAATGATTCGGCTAAAATACATGACTTAATCCTCCTCAGGATATGATGCGTGATATTCCCGTCGCACATCAAACTGCCACCTCTTGCGGGAAAGCGGTATATCACGACGCTCAAAGGTGTGTTGAGGTTGCATACCTGCATTCGCATTTTCTTCCCAGTACAGGGCCGGTCTGCCGCTATCAGGCAAATCGCATAGTTCTACAAAATCTGCAAACTTGGCCTTTTTCAGGGCCTCCAGGAGAGTATCCGCTGCAACAACCTGGGCTTCCATCGGCAAACACAACGGGCAGGACTTACGGCCAAGGTACAGCACAAAACCTGGATACTTTAAAGCTTCAGCCAATTTTTCCAATGAGTATGGAGGTGAAGCCCTCTCCCAAATCATCACAGTAGCCAGAGCATCCATACGATAATCACGTTTGGAAAGAATGGTTTTAAGTTTTTCCCTGGGCAAAGTTACGATCTCATCCCTACGTGTGGCAAAAATAGTTCTCTTGCGCCCTGTCCCCGAAGGTGGAACCTGGGCCGTATGATAATCAGATATTGGTGTCCCGATACTATCAGTCCGTACTGCAAAGCCATATCCTTGAGCCAATTGCCGGTGCAATGATTCCTGATCTCGGGAAATTCCTAATGCAGCAGCAATCAAACCCAGAATTGCTGATTTAGATGGATGTGTATAGCTCGGTCGCACTTCACCTACTGCAATGTCGCCCCATGATGCCATGGGGCCATATAGCCTGAAGATCAGATATTCTTTCATGATTAGCCTTCCTTATCGTTGTTTTGAGGTAATGGTGAGGCCACAAACTCAAGCATTTCCTTAAAGGTGCCCTCTCCTTTCGCTGTATTAACTTGATATTTGCCTTCACAGAGCGATCCATACACTTTATCTATGTTGTTACGTGTACTCTCCAAAGAAGTAACTGCCTCTGTGAGCATGTCCATCCCTGAAACCGGCTTTAGGAAGGCTACGGAAAGTGAGCGCGGTTGTTTTCTTCCCTTCTCAGCAAGAATGTATGATGCGTACGCACGGGATGCAAAACTATTCTGTTTACCGGTGGGAGCGATGGTTGCCGCCGCTTCGGTCAGCGCTCGGAGGGTCTTTGCTACAAGTTTTTCATCATTTTGAATATTGTTGAGCAACAAATCGCGATTAATGCAGACATAAAGATAAAACAGACCGGCAGCAAACTCGGTCTCGCCTATATGGCCGGCTCCCATATCTTCTTCGCCCATGTTCAGATCATCAACGGCCGTGAAATAATCATCTTCCACTGCCACTTTGTGCACAGTAATGGCATGGGCAACCTGAGCAGCGGCTTCAACATTAAACTCAGGACTTGATGCCAGCATCCGGCCAAATAAGGATATATCCACGGCCTTGATTTTTTTTCTAAGCAAATTGAGTTCATTGTCATCAGGCACTCTTCCTGTTTGTCTGATAGATTCCAATAAATCCGAAATGGCCTTGATCTCTTCTTGACTAACATGAGCTAACTGTTCAATTTCGAGGTCTGAATCAGGATGTTCTTTTGTAGCGCTTTTTAGCTTTCCAAATACACCAGCAATTGCTATGGCAATCTTTTTGGCCTCTCCTGCAGGCAATTTTCCTTTATCGCCATCTGCTTTTTGGCCTTTTAACACTGTATCCAGTGATCTGCCGGAAACCAATGCTTCTCGTATCTTATATCCCATATCCTTCGTCCGAATGCCAAGATGATCAGACAATCCATCCTGAAACAAATCTGAAGTTCTCCACGCCCGTTTGAGGCTCTGGGAAGAAATACGCAAACGCTGAGAACCTCCCATTACGGCAGTTTTTGGTCTTCCCAAATCGTCACGATTTAGGTTTGCCGGTGGATAGCTCGTTAAAAGATGTAATTGGATAAATGTGCTCATGATATTCTCCTTTCTTGTTTTATTGTTCTGTAGGTGGGGTTGAATAGTAGTCATAGGCCCACTGCTTTCGGGTAATTTCATTCCACCAATAGGCTGAATTGGCCAGACTTAATAGGTTGACTTTACTATCAAGCAGTCGAATCACGCGGATTAAAAGGGGATACAGTTCGTCTCTCCCTGTTACCACCAATAGACGGCGAAAACGCAGGTCGCTCACCTTTGCTCCGCCTCCTCCCGCCCTGGAGCCGGCCATCAACTGAGCAATGCTCTTGTCCGTGCCAACATCCCCCTTTACATGAGATGCCAAACCCACGACTGCCGCCAACGCCTCGCGACTGACTTTGTACTCCTTTTGCTTAAGTTGGCCCAACAAATGGTGATAGGCCGGGGAAAAAACTACCTCGGTCGGACTTGATGCCCTTCTCAACACCGCGCGATCGCCTCTATGCTGTTCCAGCCACTGCCACCATGAGCGCAGAATGGCGGCGGAATCATCTCCTGCTCGAAACAGGCGTTTAGTGGTTTTATTAGGCATGTTCCCTCCTCTCATATTTAGGGTTATAGTGGATGTCGTCTATTACGTAGCTGGAATGCCAAGCAATTCTCGCAGCTTCTTGCCATAAATGCTTTTTTTAAGATCACGCCAGGCCAATGCAATGCGCTTAGGATTGGCAGCATCAAATGCCCCAATCTGAGAAACATCATTGAAGATGGTTTCTCCCCTCGAGGATAGGCACTTATGCCATCCTTCCAGGATAGGAACAACATCATCACCTCTGTTTAGTGCATCACGCAGTTTGCTAAGGCACTCAAAAAAATCCCCTTCTGTGCTCTGCCAGAAGCTCGAGCGAATTTGTTCTAAAAGAGCCTTTTTTTCTTTTATTGTAAGGCCCTCAATATCTTCCTCGGTTTTTTTACCGAACTTTTTCCATGTCTTAGGCACCTTCCATAGGACATTATTTGATTTATTAACAGTGGGTTCGAAATAACTAGCGCGTAAGCAGCCCAATAATAAAGCACCACAAACCCATTTGGAGGCTTTAACCATGCAACTAATGCGATTTTCGTACTCCTCTTGAAAATTGTCATTGATGAAAAATAATGGCATCGTGCTGTCATACCAGCAGCGCGCCTTCATATTATCCATATCATAACCAAAGGCCCACATTCGCAGATCCCTCCGCCTTTCGAGAATGAAATGCTCGATAACACTGGCTGGTTTTCGTTTTCCCTTGTTTCCTTTGTCGGATTGAACCAATCCCAGCCAGTGTCGGTAGCCGATCCCTCCACTCTGTGGATGAATTGCGGCAGGTGTTCCATCTTTATCAATAAAATAGGGGGAAAGAGGATGTAAGGGATACACCCAAGAAGGTTTCTTGTTTTTACCCGAACCCACGAAATAACTTATTCCCATTGTCAAATCCTTATAGTTTCCGGAATATTTGTTGGTCATACATCCACAGACAAAACACTGTTTTTCAATCTCACCATACTTGATATCAAAAAAAACTCTTCTTGGCATTCCCCAGTAGACGTGTAAAGGGTCCATCTCCTCTGAAGTTATGGCTCTACCTTTTTTTGACCTAATAAATTTTCCTGGTTGGAGCCATGGAAAGGTATGCTCAATCGGATAATTCTTATTAGAATAAAAATAGGACATTTCCATCACATTAAGCCACAAGGTCTTCCAAAGCGTGTTTTCGACAACGATGGTGCTCAATGGACCACCTCCACGCAAACTTGTGAATTTTCCACCACCTCCACCCCCGCCGCTTGGAGCAAACGTCTGAATTGTAAAAAGGGCTGCTGCTACGCACGGTAAACAAAATATAACACCATCATCTGTTTTGGTTTGGCTTGTTCTCTTAACAAATAGGTCAATATTGTCTTTAATAGTGTTATCTGTGGGAGCGTCAATAAGCAAATAAGTGATTGGCTGAATCTTTGCTTTTTTTGAGTTTTTCAAATCAGTTTCCTGCATAAATCGCGGTCCATCACCATCCAACTCGAAGGCGTAAGCAATCGGTTCAAATGCCTCTTGCAGTTCTTTCGACCCTGGCGGTTTTTGAAACCACTTCCGCCACTCATGAGGGTTCTTCGGTGCGCAGGTTGTCTGCAAAAGGCCAATCAAAAATTGAATTAGGGCACCATTGAAATCCGGTCTCGGTGCGGCAAGAACAGTTATGACATCTTCATCTTCGGTTATTTGCCATGGAGCTATGCGCTCTACTTTGCCGCTTTTGCGGCGCACAGGGATCCATGCGTCTGTAATTAGATTCATGCGTTTCCTCCTTTGCTAACTTCCAGACCCATCAAACTATTGTATATTACGTCTACTGTTTGATCTTGGCTGTTCAAAGCCTGTCCCCTCCATGTATCTCCGTCTTCCTTCATTGGGATCACTACGCAATAGCGCCCCTCATCAGGCATAACCTCCCTTGCGGCCGCAACAAACTCTGGGAGGTAATTTGGGTTTTCCCTCGCAATCTGTGATTCACGGATGGAAAGCTGCGACAGTTCCCAGTCATGGCCTGTATTTTCCGAGAACCAGGGAACAAGCTGTTTGCCATTCAAACGTGCAAGCCGTACAGTAACCGTGGGTTCGCCTAAACGGGTAGGTGCAAAAGCATCATCTTGCCAGTTGGTCATAGTAGACCGGTAACCATCGTCAAGTTTCAAACTATTGAGGCTTGCGAGGCTTCGATCTGCCATATCTTGCCCCATTGTCTGGTCCTCTGCTAATATCAAGTCCTTGGGGATTGCTTTCTGCGATTCATCTCCATAAACCCGTTCGATCATTTCGCGGGCATCATCGGGCATGGAAAATCCTTTTCGCTCACATAACCACGTGGCGGTAAGCCATAATTGACCGTGATGTTTATACACCCATGCCGCTTTTGGAAACATCGCTTTGAACCACTCTTTCCCAGCGTCTTCCATCGGCTCCGGCATATACACTCCTAATATGGCCAAATTTCTTTGGCCTCGTGCATGCCTGTGCAATCTTCCTGCTCTTTGAATCAATAGATCTATAGGTGCAAGATCACTGACCATAAAGTCAAAATCCAAATCCAGTGATTGTTCCACCACCTGGGTCGCAATAAGGAGTCTACCTCTACGATCTTCCTCCTTACTATTCGGACCAAAATAGCGAATTACATCCCTTTCGATCTTTAGGCGATCCGCCAGTGTATAACGGGCGTGAAATAGCATCACCTGATCTTCTCCGAGTATTCCCACCCATTCACGATAAGCCTCCAGCGCATCTAAGACTGTATTTCGCACCCAGCAAGCGCAACCGCCGGCCTCCAACGCTTCTCGCAATATTTGGTGTACTTCATTGGCGGAATGAAGGGGTTGTATATCTACAGGTCCCGAAATGGACGTACGCGCCTCTACAGGTAGTTCTCGGATATCTTCAGTTGAAAAATGTGTCAACAATGGATAGGCATTATTTTTTATCCCCAAAGTTGTTGTCCCAGCACCTTCCGAAAAAGCTCTAATCAATTCAGCACGCATGGCCTGAGGCAGCGTTGCAGACAGCAAAATGGCACTATTTCCATGTGCAGCATGAAATTGCAATATTGTACAAAGCAGGCGGTGTACATAAGCGTCGCACGCATGCACCTCATCCACGAGCAGCAACTTGCGGGCAAGGCCCAACAAACGAAGTGACTGATGCCGGACAGCCAAAATTGCAAGTAAAGCCTGGTCAATGGTTCCCACCCCAACATGAGCCAGCAGAGCCTTCTTACGGCTATCAGCAAGCCATGCGTTACAATCTTGAGAGGCACTGCTATGGCCATGACCGTAACCTTTATCAGCAAGGTTCTTCCGCTCCAGGTCCAAAGTCATCTGACTGGCGCTATGGGCCAATATTAAGGAAGGTTCACTATTATCCGAAAATAGCTTCCGGTAAACGGCCTGTACACGTGTGTGCATTGCGTTGGCTGTCGCCATTGTCGGCAGGGCCATAAACAGTCCATTAGCCACTCCCTTAGCCATCAGTCGATGGGCAAGGGTGAACGCAGCCTCTGTTTTCCCACCGCCAGTCACTTCTTCGATAATGAAAAGCTGTGGTCCTTTAGCAATCTCAATCTCTTCCGCCAACCGTTGTAACGGTGTTCGCATAGCGATATCAGGGAAGAGCAATTTCATGCCTGCCGTCGGCGCAATGGCCTGTGCAGTCAAGCCACATTCTGAAACCGCCTTTACCGCCTGCGGCATCGCTATATCATCCCAGTATTCGGCAAGCGGCATTGCTTTCATATGGTAAGGAAACCATCGTTTGTTTGAGCCAATCCAGTCGGCGGCAACAGCCAAACCTGCCATTAACCAAGAAGTCCGTTTAAATGTCTCATAGAAATAATCATAAGCATCCAGTTGGAATGGCAGACCGTGTGGCATCAACAAAGCAATAATCTTTTGTATAAAGGTCAGTACATCTTTGCGCACTTGATCGGGGAATTGTGTTTGGATGGGTTGTTGAAAAAAATCGAGTTTCGGCGGTCTCCCGTGATGACCTGTTACTGCGCAAAGCCAGGGTTCCAACAAATCCTGCAAGTCTTCATCAAAACCATTATTCTCATGATCTTGAATACCTTTTTTAACAAATACAGGTGTTAGGCACTCTAAACAAAAACGATGCCCAAGGGTATCGTGGCGTTCATTATATGGCACCTGAGTACAGCGTTTTTGTAGTTGCTGAAATAAATCAGGCCTCAGGTTCTGAAAACCATCAGCAAACTTGCCAATATCGTGGATGGCAAGCAAGAATGTGCTCCATCTCAGAAATGAGTTGCTATATAATCCAGATAGATTCACAAACTGTTGCAACAAATCAGGTTGTCGGTCTAATATTACATTCCCCACCGCTGCAACATCAAGACAATGATATACTAACAAATGGTAATCCGGAATCTCCTTATCGGATGCCTTCTCAGCCTTGCCCCAGTAACGATATATTAAACTGTTATCTGATAGATCCATGATAGTGGAAATGGGCGTGTCCCTTGCCTTGATTGCTTAGGAATTTTCTTTTTTAAAGCGGCGTAGC
>JAFDDS010000308.1 GCA_019310745.1 Deltaproteobacteria bacterium
GAGCATGATTTTCATCTTCAGCCTCATTATCTACAACACCTGTAAGACGAGTATGTAGTTTGTATCCTCCAAGCTCTTCTTTGCTGATATCTTCTCCAAAGGCAGATTTAACCAAAGGTGGCCCCCCGACAAATACATGTGCCTGTTTCTTTACCATAACAGAAAAATGGCTCTGGACCATATACATAGCGCCTAAACCTGCTACCGATCCAAAGCCCGCAGAAACGACCGGTACCTCAGACATCACCTCCACACGATTTTGGGTGCATTCATCTCCTGAGCTTGGGATCTCGGCATATCCTATCTCTAAAATTTCTTTGATTGAACCACCGGCACCTTCTAACAATCTTACTATAGGAAGCTGTAAGGCACGAGCCATCTTTAGAAAATATGCCCCCTTGGCCTTATACATTCTTCCAACAGAGGCCCCCTTTACAGTGAAATCGTCTCCATGTAACGCAACGCGGCGGCCCTCTATCCTTGCTATACCCATTACAAAGGGGCATGGAATAAGGTTAATAAGCTTGTCTTTCTCATCTTTATCGTAGGTCGGAACTCCTGCTAAGATGCCCCTTTCAAGGAATGAGCCCTTATCAACCAGGACATCTATCCGCTCTCTAACAGTCATTCTTCCGGTTCCGTGCTGTTTGGCAATGTTTTTTCCGCCTCCCATCTGACGGGCGATATTTCTTCTTCTTTCCAGCTCTTTTAGCTCACGGTTCCACATGTATTAATTAATTCTCCCTTTATTTTTTTCATATATACAATTAATTCTCCCTTTATTTTTTTCATATATACGCATCAATACTATCCTGCTATCATAGGAAGAGGGTCAAGCAAAAACCTCAATGCTCAATAATGAGAATATCCAGAATGAGATTAAACTATTCTTATCATGTTGATTTGTCAAGGAAATTGGGGCATTTGTTTCACTCACAAGGAAATCGCTCTCCCTTTGCCAAGAAAAGTAACTGTTTGATTTAGAAGACAGAAGATATTATCATATTCGATAAATACTATGTAAACAACTGGCTTAATTCAGGAGGTGAACTGATATGCCTACTAAAAATGCTTTCCAAATACCATATGGGGATAGAACTATTCTGGCCGAATTACCAGAAAGGACCAGGGTCATACGCCAAACGAAGCCACCACTGCCACCCCTGCCCGACCCTTCCCAGGCGGTGCGTAATGCATTGAACTCCCCCATCGCTCACGATCCTCTACCCCAGCTCGTAGGACCAAAGTCTAAGGTTACTATAGCCTTTGACGATCTTATCGGCTTCGCTCCGGCCCAGAAACAGCCAGATTTCCGAGAAATAGCTATTAAGGTGCTCCTTAAGGAGCTAGAGAAGCTGAAAGTTGACCCATACAATATTCGTCTCGTGTGTGCCGTGGGCCTGCACCGCAAATGGACCACCCGAGAGCTTGGCACTATCATAGGTGAAGACCTGGCCTACCGATTCGGGCCGAGCAAACTCTATAGCCATGATGCAGAAGATAAAGAAAATCTCATATTTCTGGGTGAGACCAAACGGAATCAAGAGGTTGAGGTAAACCGTGTAGTTACAGACTCGGACCAGATCATATATGTGAGCAATCCATGGTCTCAATTTAACGGTGGCTGGAAGTCAGCAGTGGTAGGCCTGAGTAGCTATCGAAGTATCCGACATCACCACCGTCCCTTTCCCATGGCCTCGGGTAAGTCAACCATGGATCCAAAGCGGTCCGCCTTCTTTAGGCTTCTCAATGAAATGGGTGAGGTCATCGAAAGGGAGCTGGCTAAAAAAGGCCGACGTTTTCTTATCATCGAAGGAGCCATGAATAATTCCATTCCCCAAGAGGTAACACAGGTAGTGGCAGGGCACCCGCCTCAGGCCCATGAGAAGACTCTTGAGATACTTCAGAAACAACACGTAGTTGATGTCAAGGGTCAGTCCGATGTGGTAGTCTATGGCATGGGCAATAACAGGGACCCCTACTCTAAAATGTCTATTATAAATCCTATATTAGTGAGAAACCTTGGCATGTCATACAGCTTTGGCCTCTTTCAAAACATCCCTCTGGTAAAGGAGGGAGGGATTATTATTTTAGTTCATCCCTGCATCAGGCAATTCGATGCCCTCAAGTACCCTTCCTATGTGGAGATGTTCGAGACACTTATTCCTCAAACACAAGATCCCTTCGAACTTTGGGAGCTTTACGCTGAGGAATATGCCCATCGGCCAGAGTTCATCCATAAGTATCGGCATGGATTTAGCTTCCACGGTGTCCATCCCTTAATCCTATGGGGGCAGGGAGCCTATGGCCTGAGATATGTGGGTAAGGTGTTTCTGGCTGGGGCCACTGACCCCGAAGTGGCCAGAATGCTTGGCTTTGAACCCTTTGCCTCTGTGGAAGAAGCCATAGCCGAGGCTGAAAGACTGATGGGCAAGGTCCCTGCGTAGGCAAAGAGGGACATACCTGAAACCGATGAGGTTATGATACCCGCCAAAGTCACAGGTTAGCTAATAGCAGTTTACCTTTATTTGTTCTTGATCTTGCAATAAATAGTACTACACTTCACAAATAATGTAAGCTACAGTCTACATATTATATCCTGAATCATACATAGCTTTTAAAAAAATGGCCGAATCAGGAGAAGCCTTTTATAAAAATTAGCAAAGGCTATCAGTAAGGATAAAAGGAGGATGATCATGGGATTAAAGACTTTTGATGAATATTACAATCGTTTAAAAAAACTAAAAAGCAATATGTATATGGGTGGCGAGAAGATAGATAGGACTGATGAAAGGATCGTCGGCCAGTTACGGGTTATCAAAGAGACCTATGACAGGGCGAATGATCCACAATGGGAGGACCTATGCACTGCAAAATCTCATCTCACAGGAGAAAAAATCAGTAGGTTTACCCATATTCATCAAAATGTGGATGACCTTTT
>JAFDDS010000020.1 GCA_019310745.1 Deltaproteobacteria bacterium
TCTGAGCGTTTTGGATCTGAAAAGCTCTTCGCCCTCCTTCCAACAGGTGAAAGACTGTTAGAGAGGGCTTTGAGGGTGCACCTGCAAAGTCACATCTCCCCGCTTGTACTGGTAGTTTCCCCAAATCTTCGGAAAACTATCACAGGGAATACGGACACATTTTCATTTTCCGGTCTGGCAGTCGGAAAAAAGGTTGACCATTGGTTTTCCTTCTCCTGCCGATGGGGAGGGGGGCGACTGGTTGCCAATGAAAACTTCAAGAAAGGAATGTCCTCTTCCATTCACAAGGGTCTAACCTGTCTTACCGATGAAGAGAAAGCTTGCGGGGTACTGATCTCTCTCGCGGATCTTCCTTTTCTGATCCCGCAGACGATTAATTTCCTCATCAATGAATTTCTAAAGGAAAAGATAGGAATGCTTCTCCCTGTGTTCAAAGGCACTACGGGGCATCCGGTCATTGTCGATATCGATCGATTTAAAAACGAGATCAACCAGATTACCGGAGATGCAGGTCTCAGGGGCCTTATGCATAAATTCCCAGAAGCGGTAAAAAGAATCCTATGGCAGGATGATTCAGTTATATACGATATTGATACTCCCAAGAATCTCAAACGATTGGAAGTTATTAACTGAGTCGTTCAAAAAAAATTCTGTGAGTTACCTATCAAGGTGCATGTATATGATTAAATTATCAATCGAAAAGGCTATTGGAAAACCCCTGGCCCATGACATCACACGTATTATTCCAGGAAAATCAAAAGGACCTGCCTTTAAGAAGGGTCATATCCTAAATAAAAAGGACCTCGCTGTCTTGAGGGATATGGGCAAGTGCAATGTGTATGTTTTTGATCCTAATAGAGGCTACATCCATGAAGATGATGCAGCTAAGGTTTTGGCAGAGGCCTTTCAAAAAGAATGGTTTACCCTTGAGGGACCAAGCGAAGGAAGGTTTAATATAAAGGCCCAGACTAATGGTCTATTTAAAATCAACATTAATCTGCTCACATTTATAAATCAGACTGAAACAATCATCTGCTCAACCATTCATCAAAATACCGTGTGTTGTAAAGGTATGACTGTGGCAGCTACCAGAATTATACCAGTTGCCGTAGAGGAGTCTGAATTCTGGCCAATAGTAGAAGAGATCAGGGATAAGGAGCCTCTTTTAAGGCTTCTTCCATTCTCAAGAAAGCACGTTGGGGTAGTTGTTACAGGGGAAGAGGTTTTCTCTGGCAGGATAAAAGACTATTCTTTAGATATTCTATCACCTAAGGTTCAATCCCTTGGTGGAAAAATTATCTCCCACCAAATTTGTCCTGATGATAAGGGGGAAATATCTCGAGCAATAAGGCAGATGGTAAAAGATGGTTGTGATGTTATTATTACTACCGGTGGTCTTTCCATAGATGCAGATGACGTTACCCTTGATGGAATTATCTCTTCCGGCGCTCAACTTGTATCTTACGGATCCCCGATACTTCCAGGCGCCATGTTTGCTTTTGCCTATATGGGGAAGACTCCCATTCTTGGTATACCTGCTGCACTTTTCTATTACAAAACCACAGTGCTCGACATCTTTCTCCCAAGGGCAATGTCTGGAGACACAATTACCAAAGAAGAAATTGTGAGCCTGGGGCATGGGGGATTATGCCTGAATTGTCCAGAATGCAGGTACCCAGTCTGCCCATTTGGAAAGGGAATATAATGGATACTCTTTTACATAGATTTATAAAAGAGATGCGGAAACTTATATCCCAACACGCCCTTGAAAATGAAATGGTTTCTGTTTATGCACGGCCTCTAACACCTGAGGAGGCAATCGGAAGTCCAGCCCATAACGATTATCCATTGCTAAAGGGGAAAGAGCGGATAATGCAGGCGGTTTTTCAAAATATTAAGGGCCATGCATACTCCGATCATACCGGAAACTTTTCTGGGAGTCTCTCTCAGGTAATTAATCTCCCCATGGATTCCAATTTTCACAGGGCCCTTTTTGTAGCTACAGCCAATGCTGTGTTAAGAAAAATAGGAATAATCAAAAAAAGCTGTCACTGCAAAGACGACGATCCAGTGATGTGTGCTACGTATCTAAAAGATGTCCTTTTACCCTTCTCACCTAAAAGGATAGGGATGATAGGACACCAACCACGCCTACTTGAGGAAGTGTTCCGTAATTTTGAGGTTAGGATCTGTGACAGAGACCCTGAAAAAATCGATACTATTCAGTCAGGGGTAAGGGTTGAAGATTCTTCCGTGTATAAAGATATTAAAAAATGGGCAGATCTTATTCTTGTCACAGGAACAACCCTGGTTAATGATACCATAGACAATTTTACAGGATCTGTTCCTATAATCTTTTACGGGATAACAGTAAGCGGTGCAGCGAAACTTTTACACTTACACCATTTCTGCCCTCTGGGAAGGTGAGTACAGGTCTATAGTTCATAAAGGGTTTCATCTCTACATGGGGCGTTATTTTTTTCCCTCGCTCCCTTTTTTTCAGGGAGAGCAAATGGGTCCTCCTCTAAAATGTCTCCCATCTCCTGCTCAATTTTCTCAGGATCCTCTCCGGCCTCAAGCCTGTTCATTGCCTCCTTCATCCCTTTTCCCATATCCAAGCCTGCCATCTCAGAAAGTCTGCGCATCAAATGAGCTGCCTGTTTTGGGTCATCTTCGTTAATATTTTGAGCTTCCTGTGCAAGCATACCAACAGCCTTTTCCATCTTCTGCTCATCAAAAGGGAGAGATTCCTCACTGTCTCCTTGAGAGCTTTCCCTTAAAACAGAAAAGCTCGATAATAATCGTTTTAATTTCATTGTTTTGCATTGAGGACAGATTGGTTGCTTATTTGTTGTTATAGATTTTGAGTAAAAATTAAAGATGGTGTTGCATCTTTCACAGTAGAATTCATAGATAGGCATTGCTTCCCCCTTGCTCTCTTTTGGCATAGTATCAGCAGAATATTCCACTGACAAGAAAAATGGGATGTGTTGTTCAATGAGAAGATTCTTGCGATTATGTATTAAATCAGTATAATGAGATCTTTCGATAAATACTTGAGGTTAATTAAGACAAACTCGTAAAAAGTCTTTTGCGAGCGATTTTGGCCACTTTTGGAAAACAATTCATACAATGCTGAGCGTTAATCCGCCTCGGGCGGATTGAAATCTCCAAACTATTTGAGGAGCATGTGTATGTCTTTTTTTGTAATGCCCTATACATTCACAGTAATGGGCGGTTTCAAAATGGTGCAAAGCAACGCGTCCTTGTCTTCTATTGCTCCGTATATACGCACCCTTTTGAAACGCCCCTGAACGGGCCTTTGTTTTGGGCATTTGACAAAAAAAGGCATACATATGCTCCTTCTCAGGACCTTAGGCCGAGTTTTTGGTGATGAGCGAAGCATTTTATGAATCCCAAAATGGGCATCATGAGCGAGCAAAAGGAATTTTTACGAGAACATCAATCAAGGAGATAAGAAATCTATACTGTACAAACCTAAACAAGGATAACGATTATGCACAATAAACCATTAGTGGGTATTGTAATGGGGAGTATCTCTGACAGTGATATCATGGATGAGTGTGTAAAGACACTAAAGGAGATGGACATAAATTTCGAAATCACCGTATCTTCTGCTCACAGGTCCCCAGATAAAACGAGGGATTATGCTATGAATGCCTCTCATAGGGGAATAGAGGTTCTTATTGCAGGGGCTGGCTGGGCAGCTCATCTCGCTGGGGTGCTTGCTTCCTATACCACATTACCGGTTATTGGGGTACCTATTGACTCCTCTCCTCTTAGGGGAATAGACTCCCTCCTTTCAACAGCTCAGATGCCTCCTGGTGTTCCTGTAGCTACTATGGCAATTGGGAAAGGTGGTGCCCGGAATGCCGCTATATTTGCTGCCCAAATACTTGCGCTCAAGCATTCAGACATTGCCACAAGATTGGATCAGTACAAAGAAAGTCCACAATCACGGGCAAAGGGATTGGAAAAAGATTGAGCTGCGTATTTAAAATTACCTCAGATGAATCCCTACAAAAGGGTCTCATTGAAGCTGTTAAAATCATCTCAGAAGGAGGCATTGTGGCCTTTCCAACGGAATCTTTTTATGGTTTAGGTGTGGATGCCACCAACACTGATGCTGTTGAAAATCTTTTTACAATAAAAAGGAGAGACCATGATTTGCCTATCCTCATTTTGATTTCTTCATTGAGGAATCTCCCTCAATATGTTGCGTATACTCCATCAAGCGCAAAAAAACTGGGGGAAAAATTCTGGCCAGGTGGACTTACTATGGTTTTTCAGTCTTCTGCTATCTTGTCATCAGCGCTGACATCGAGTACAGGAAAGGTGGGGATCAGGATATCCAGCCATCCTTTAGCAAATACCCTCTCAAAGACCTTAAATGTTCCAATTACAGCAACGAGTGCCAACATCTCCCGAATGCCCCCTTGTATAAAGGCTGATCAAGTTGTAGAATACTTTAACAATGCTGTGGACCTCATATTAGATGGAGGCGAAACACAAGGAAAATACCCATCTACTATTCTTGATGTGACAATTGATCCTCCTTTATTAATTCGGGAAGGGATGGTAAAGGTGGAAGAAATTATTAAAAGTGGCATCTATAAGAAGATAGTTAATCTGTCAAATTGTTAAATGGTTAACTCGTAAAAGCAAAATCCCTTAAGTATTCAACCAGTTGACTGCTCAACTAATCAACCATCTAACAAACTCTGGATACGTGAAAAATATAAAAATTACAATTATTACCGGCCTTTCAGGGTCAGGAAAAAGCACAGCGATAAATGCCCTTGAAGATGGTGGTTTCTTCTGTATAGATAATCTTCCGGTTATCCTGCTACCCAAATTTTTTGAGTTAAAGGCCGAGACTAATTCAGAAATAACTAAGCTTGCCTTAGTTATGGATCTTAGAGAGAAAGAGTTTCTTCGAAGATATCCAGAAATTTTTCAAAAATTTAGGGCTAAAGGATATCTCTTTGAAATACTTTTTCTTGAGGCCTCTACAGAGGTGCTGGTAAGGAGGTATAGTCAGACTCGAAGAAAACACCCTCTGAGTGAAGAAAAAAATCTCCTTGAAGGGATTCAGGCCGAAAGAGAGGCCCTGAAAGAACTGAGAGAAATTGCAGATCTGATTATTGATACATCAAATTACAACGTTCATGAATTAAAGGAGATCATCTTAAATCATGCCCTAAAGACAACACCTACAAAAAGGATGAAGATTTATCTTCTATCTTTCGGGTACAAATATGGTATACCCCATGATGCAGATCTTGTTATTGATGTTAGGTTCCTGCCTAACCCTTTTTTCGTTCAAGAATTAAAAAACCTTGACGGAACCTATCCACAGGTTAAAAAATATATGAATAGGTGGAAAGAAACCCATGGTTTTTTAAAGAAATACTTAGCCCTTCTTAACTATCTCATCCCGCTTTATGAAAAAGAAGGGAAATCATCTTTGACCATCGCCGTAGGATGCACTGCAGGCACACATAGGTCAGTAAGCATTGCAGATACTGTCTTTGGAGAACTTAAGAAAATAAAAAATCCCATTACGCTAACACATAGAGATATTGAATTAGACAAATAATGAGAAATATCCTTAATCAATCAAAAATACAACAACTTATAAGAAAAGGTGTAAAGATTGACCGCCCGGAAACTATTACTATTGGAGAAGAGGTATTGTGTGATCAAATATCAGATAAGAAGGTTGTAATCCACTCCGGTTGTAAGGTTTATGGCTCTCGTACAGTAATAATGTCTGGATGCGAAATTGGCTACGAGGGCCCTGTGACGATCGAAAATTGCCAGTTAGGTCCTGATGTAAAATTACAAGGAGGATTTTTTTCACAGTCAACATTCTTAGAAAAGGCTACGTTAGGATCAGGTGCCCATATTAGGGGGGGATGCCTATTAGAAGAAGAGGCCAATGTTGCCCACACTGTGGGTCTTAAACAAACCATCTTATTTCCTTTTGTTACCCTTGGGAGCCTAATAAATTTCTGTGACTGTCTAATGGCTGGAGGTACAGATAGAAAAAATCATAGTGAGGTTGGGAGTTCATATATTCATTTTAATTACTCCCCGAATCAGGATAAGGCTACTCCCTCTCTTATTGGTGATGTCCCTAAGGGTGTCATGTTAAACCAGAGACCAATCTTCCTCGGCGGACAAGGGGGATTAGTTGGGCCAGTTAGGATAGGATACGGAACGGTCATCGCTGCTGGAACCATCTATCGGAAAGATTTCATCAAAGGAGATGGACTGCTTTTTGCTGGGTCTAATGTGAAAAAACAACAGCCTCTTTATTTTGGGCTTTATCCAGGGATCAAAAGGATCATAACCAATAACATTAATTACATAGCAAATATCATTGCACTGAGGAGATGGTATATTGATGTTCGCTCTCGATTCTTACTTGTTAATCCGATAGAGAAAGCTCTTTATAACGGTGCCTTGGAAAAGATAGAAATGGTAATTAGCGAGAGAATAAAAAGATTACAAGAGGTTGCTGACAAAATGCCCCGATCAATTGAATTATATGCAAAAATGATGAAAGAACATGTCTTAAAAAGACAACAAGATCTCAGGAGAGAAATCTTCGAACAATGGTCTAATATAGAAGAGTTTTTTACGGATAGTTATAAAAAAGAAGGAAATTTGGAAAAAAGGGATGCATTTTTCAATCTTATTCAACAAAAGATAGATGAAAAGGGGAAACATTATATTGAGGTAATTAATGGATTAGGTAATACTGGGGCTGCCATAGGCACAGAATGGCTTCAAGGATTAGTTGATGAGATCACTCATCAGATACAAAATATTATTCCCTCTTTGAGACCTTAAAAGATCACGTTGCTCACTGAAGACTTATCTCATACTGCTCAAGATGAAAATCATTTTTTGCAATTATTGCGATACGCCGATTAATTCTTTTTTCCAATTCCATAACAGAGTATCTCTCTTCCTCCTTTAAAACTTTCTCTATCTCAGGATGCACCAAAACATAGGCCTTACCCTCCTCACCGGATACCCACTCTCTTTCCAGATCCCTGAAGATATCATAACAGATTGTAGTGGGCGATTTAAGCCGCCCTCTCCCCTCACAGTATAAACAAGGTTCAGTTAAAAAGAGATTTATATCTTCTTTTGTCCTTTTCCTCGTCATCTCAATCAGTCCTAACTCCGACATCTCGAGGACAGTGGTCCTGGCCCTGTCTTTTTCCAAGGCCTCTTTGAGTGTCATGAAGACCCTTTCCCTGTTCGCTTGCCTATCCATATCTATGAAATCAATGACAATGAGGCCCCCAATGTTTCGTAATCTCAGTTGATAGGCAATCTCCTTAACTGCCTCCAGATTTGTTTTTACAATGGTTTCTTCCAGATTTCTTTTCCCTACATAACTGCCTGTATTAACATCGATAGAGGTAAGAGCCTCTGTTGATTCAATGACAATATATCCACCAGATTTCAACCATACCTTTTTATCTAAGGCTCTGTTTGTTTCCATATCAATGCCATAGGCATCAAATATAGGTTCTCTCCCTTCGTAGAGTTCGATAGAGTATCTAAGGTTTGGGGCAAAGGTCTCTATGAATTCCAATATTGATTGATACTCCTCCTTTGAATCGATCACCAATCTATCAATCTCTCTGGTAAAAAGATCCCGAATG
>JAFDDS010000021.1 GCA_019310745.1 Deltaproteobacteria bacterium
GAAACTTGAAACTTGAAAAAAGCACCTTTAGGCTCACCCGCTCTCCAGTTTCCAGTTTCAAATTTCAAATATCTTTGGTTAGACCTAAGAATGGATTTATATATTGAAGGACCAACTCCTTGAATTGAAAATCAGGGCCTTAAAAGAGCTGGAATCAGTTGCTCAAAGGTCTGATATAGAAAAATTAACGCAGCAGTATCTTGGCAGAAAAGGTCTCCTTACTCTTCTTTTAAAAAAACTGACAGAATTGCCAAAAGAAGAAAGACCTGTTATAGGCAAACTCGCCAACACGGTAAAAGAAGACCTCTATAAACAATTCCAGTCCGTATCCGATTCTCTCACTGCCAAAGCTGTAGAATCGGAATCAGCTTTTGATGTAACACTTCCTGGTAGACGAATCCCATTAGGTCACTTACATCCCATCACTAAGACAACAGAAGAGATTTGTACCATCTTTTCAACATTGGGTTTTAAGGTTGTAGAAGGACCGGAAGTGGAGCTTGATTATTACAATTTTGAGGCCTTAAACATACCAAAAGATCATCCTGCCAGGGATATACAGGACACCTTCTATATATCTGATAACGTGGTATTGAGAACCCACACCTCCCCAATGCAGATCAGGATAATGGAAAGTAAGTCCCCGCCAGTGAGTATAATAGCTCCGGGCAAGGTGTACCGCCCAGATTCAGATATCAGCCATACCCCAATGTTCCATCAGGTGGAAGGGCTATTGGTAGATAAAGGGATTTCCTTTGGCGATCTTAAGGGAACACTTACCACTTTTGTCCATCAGATGTTTGCTCATGATACCAAACTTCGATTCAGGACAGGCTTTTTCCCCTTCACTGAACCCAGTGCAGAGGTTGATATTCAGTGCGTCATATGCAAAGGAGATGGTTGTCGAACCTGCTCTTATACCGGCTGGATAGAGATTCTTGGCTCTGGAATGGTAGACCCAGAGGTATTCAAGGCTGTAGATTATGATCCAGAGATTATCTCTGGTTTCGCATTTGGTATGGGAGTTGAGAGGATAGCTATGCTAAAATCCGGCCTGGATGATATCAGGCTCTTTTTTGAAAATGACATCAGGTTTTTACAGCAATTTTAAATTATCATTATTACTCGGTAAAATAGTTTTCCCCTCACATCGTTAAATATAGTATAAAACAAACCACTTAACCATGTAGTATACAAAGGATCATATATGAAGGTTAGCCTTAATTGGCTGAAAGAATTTGTAGAAATTGAACAGACACCAGCTGAAGTGGCTGAATTGCTCACTATGGCAGGCCTTGAGGTTGAAGGCCTCGACCAGAAGGCTCAAAACCTCGATAATGTTAAGGTATCCAAGATCCTTGATATCAAACCACATCCCCAGGCTGATCGGCTATCCATCTGTCAATTAGATGCTGGAAACGAGAGAGCACTTGTGGTCTGTGGCGCCACCAATATTAATAAAGGTGATTGTGTGCCCCTGGCCCCGCCAGGCACGACACTTCCAGATGGCATGCTTATCAAAGAGAGCACAATACGGGGTGAACTATCTCAAGGAATGCTCTTGGCTGAAGATGAGATGGGTCTGACAGATGATCATGCCGGTATCATGATCCTCCCTGACAATCTTACGCCTGGTCAGTCCCTTACCGAAGCCATGGATCTGAAAGATTGGATCCTGGAGATCACCCTGACTCCCAATCGGATTGACTGTGCATCTATACTGGGCATTGCCCGGGAGATAGGAGCCTTGATTAGAAAAAAAGTTACGATACCAGAAGTCCATTTTGAGGAAAGTGATATCGCCATTGAGGACCTAGCTGAGGTGGCTGTCCTCGATACCAATGGCTGTCCTCGGTACACAGCTGGTTTAGTGGATCAGGTAAAAATTGGCCCATCTCCATTTTGGATGAGGTATAAGCTGCATGTTTCTGGAATAAGATCTATCAATAATGTGGTTGATATTACCAACTACGTTCTTATGGAGCTTGGACAACCTTTGCATGCCTTTGACTACCATCGCCTTGGAGACAGAAAAATAGTGGTCAAAAGGGCAGAAAACGGTCAGACCTTTACCACCTTAGATGAGCAAACCAGAGATCTGGATGATCAGACATTGATGATATGTGATGGGAAACGAGCAGTAGCCATAGCAGGAATAATGGGTGGCCGTAACTCAGAGATAACAGAAGACTCTGCTACTGTGCTTGTAGAAAGCGCTTACTTTAATCCCACCATGATCCGCCGCTCCTCAAAAAAGCTTTCTCTGTCTACAGAGGCCTCGTATCGCTTTGAAAGAGGCATTGATATCGAGGGAACTGACCTTGCCTTAAAGAGATCTCTTGAGCTCATAAAACAATTGGCTGGAGGAAATATTGCCAGGGGAATTATCGATTGTTACCCAGAATCATGGTCTTCTCCACAAATAACATTACGGGCAGACAGAGCTAATAAAATATTGGGGACTACTATTGATATAAAAACAATGACCGAGCATCTCTCATCCCTTAGTATGGCTGTACAGAGAGTTGACAAAAACAGAATAGAGGTCAGTCCACCGCCTTTCAGAGGAGATATTACCAGAGAGGCTGATTTGATTGAGGAGATTGCACGGTTAACTGGCTACGATAACATACCGGTTACCCTTCCACCTATCAGGCCAACGGAAGAGGATACTACTGAATTTGTTCTCAGAGATAGGACAAAAAACATGTTGGTGGGTATGGGTTTCACAGAAATCATTACCTATAGCTTCATCTCGCCAAAATCTGCCGATATTTTACAAGCAGGACAGAACAGCAAGCTACGATCCTTTATAAAACTCTTAAACCCTCTTTCCCAGGATCAATCTGTTATGAGGACTTCCCTTATTCCTGGACTAGTTTCTACGGTGAGGCTAAACTCATTAAGGGGTCAGAATGATTTACGGATCTTTGAATGGGGAAAGACATATAACAAAGGGGAAGAGGAGCTGCCCCAGGAAAAACAGGTTCTTGCTGTCTTAATCACTGGGATGGGGTCCACACAAGAATGGTATCAAAAAGCCCGAGAGGCTGATTTTTTTGATATCAAAGGCGTGGCAGAAAATATCCTTGGAGAACTTGGTATTGAAAAAACAGAGTTTAAAAGAAATAACCCAAAAGAAGAATTTGATCAAAACGAATATGCCCGAATTTTCTCCTCCGGCTTTGAGATAGGTGCTATCGGGATGGTCGCAAAAGAGGTTATGGAGGGCTATGGACTTGAAACAAAAGCCTATATAGTTGAAATCTATATTGAAACCATTTTACCATTAATATCCTGGGCAATAAAATTTAAACCTCTGGCAAAATTTCCATCAGTCAGGAGAGATATCTCTATTATACTTAATCGCTCTGTAGAGAGCGCCATACTTATAAGTATTGTAAAGGAAATAGGAAAAAACCTGGTTGAATCCGTTGATATATTTGATGTTTACCAAGGCAAACAAATTGCCCCTCAAGAAAAGGCCTTGGCTTTAGGGGTTAGTTACAGGTCAAAAAAAAGGACATTGACAGACGATGAGGTAAATACAATTCACGAGGAGGTAATAGGAGAAATTCGTAGACAGACAGGCGGAAGGCTGAGGGAGGGCCCAAAAAATGGAAATCCCGGATAATAAACGCTTTTTCAGGATTGGTGAGACAAGCCGAATAATTGGAGTAAAGCCTTATGTTCTTCGCTACTGGGAAAAAGAGTTTCAAAATATTAGGCCTAAAAGGGCAGATTCAAGACAAAGGACCTATCAGCGCGAGGATATCGAAACTATCGGGGAGATAAAAAAACTGCTCTATGAAGAGAAACTCACAATACACGGCGCAAAGAAAAGGCTCAAGTCTGGAAAAAAGGTTAGCTCTGCCCCACCTAATACTTTATTAAAGGAAATCAAAGAAGAACTTACACAAATCCTGAAAATGCTTCAATAATTTTTTAGCGTTTACCTTTCAGCCATAGATACCTGGCATTACTTCCAGAAAGGGGCAAATCCTTTCTCCCCCGCAACCCCGTCTCGGGTACTTTGAAAGCTCGAATCGGAGTTTCCATACAGCGATTTTTCGCATGGTTTGTTAGAAGGTCTTCTTGATAGTTCGAAAAAACCTTTACTCATGATGTTTGATTCGCATAAATTTGAACCACGTCATAACAACCGCTTCAACAAGGACGCGGCATAGCGCCGCGCCTGTTAAGTGGGCCGTTGGGCCGCTTTAAGAAAGGTAGCATCCAATAAATCAGCGAGGAGAATGCTATGCATATGAAAAAGCTCGCCATTATTTTTGTCCATGCCTTTATCGGTTGGATACTCTGCGCGGCAACGATGGGAATTGGTATGGCTACAATGACCTTAGAAAGTACCCTCATCGTCCATGCCATTGGGGCCCCAATATTCTTTGCGGTTGTCTCGTTGATTTTTTTCCGTAAATTCAACTACACAAGTCCTCTCCGGACCGCGATGATTTTTGTCGGCTTTGTGATAGCCGTAGATTTTTTTGTGGTAGCCCTCTTAATTAACCGCAGTTTGGAAATGTTCGTCAGCCTGCTTGGCACCTGGATTCCGTTTGCGCTAATATTTGCTTCAACCTATCTGACAGGGTTATTTGTGCTGAAAAAGCTAGGCCTGAAGCCGTGATTTAGTGGAGGAGAAACATAGGGGTCTTAATTCTTAACAACTTTGCAGGGATCATGGCAACGTCCAACAATTTGTTGAACATGGCTGCCTAATTCCGTGCGATTTTCAATGTGAGTGATCAGTACAAAATAAAGCTGGTTCGCAAAGGACTTGGCTCGTAACCGGCGCCAGTTAACTCAATGTTATATGGCGTAGAAAGTAAGAATCGCATCAGCATAATGCTCTCTGTTCATAGTGCACATTGTGGAAATCTTTGCTCACCAAGAAATTGAGACTACTATAAGGCACTTTTAATGCTTGGACCGAATCTACCGTCAATTAACGATATGGAAGGCTCTACAGTTCCAGCAGGCCTCCCCGAGGTAGTTGATGCTCATGTTCACATCTTTCCCCACGACATTTTTTCAGCGATTTGGCACTGGTTTGATAAGCATGCCTGGCACATTAGATACCAACTAAGCACATCACAAATATTTGATTTTCTCTTGTCTCGCGGCATTACCCATATTGTCGCTCTCCAATATGCACATAAACCCGGGATAGCGGGCAAATTAAACCGATACATGGCAATGAAATGCCAAAAATACCCGAATCAAGTTGCAGGCATGGCCACAATATTTCCGGGTGAAAAAAATGCGGCCGGTATTCTTCATGAAGCATTTGCTTTCGGTCTTGGAGGCCTGAAGCTCCACGCTCACGTACAGTGTTTTGACATGAATGCTGATGACATGAATTTGCTATATGACATTTGCCAATTAAATAACAAACCAATGATAATGCATGTTGGCAGAGAGCCAAAAAGCACGGCTTACCATTGCGATCCCTATCAAATTTGTAGCGCGGAGAAGTTGGAGAGGGTCTTGCGGAACTTTCCTAAACTAAGAATTTGTGTGCCCCATTTTGGATTTGACGAGATATCTGCTTACAAGAAACTGATTGAGAAATATGACAACCTCTGGTTAGATACGACCATGATTTTATCTGGTTACTTTTTTCCAGAAGACGCCATCGAACTTGATAGTTTCAGACTTGACCGGATCATGTATGGATCTGATTTCCCAAATATACCTTATGCTTGGGACAGGGAACTCAAGAGGCTGAGAGCGTCAGGACTACCACAGGAGAATCTGGAATGGATTCTGAGAAAAAGCGCCAACAGTTTTTTCGGATTAGGTTAATGGAAATATGCTAAGGAATAGAAAGTCTCCATATAACTTCAGCTTCAACGCGGAATGTCAATTACGCTGCCGCTTCATTGCCAGCCGGTTAAGCTGAATGTTATGCTCCATAAATCAATCCTTCAAATATGGTGAGCAGAATTTAGATTCTTTATTATGGGTCAGAATAAATTGAAAAAAATAGTTGGCATCGGCCCAAGGGGCGCAGCTATTAGCCTTTTATTGTTTGTGTTGATCGCGTGGGTAGATCGCATGATTGGACACCCAGCCCTAATAGTGAATACGGCGCCAATGAAAGCTGTCGGTGCAGCATTAGTCATCCTCGGATTGGGCCTTCATTTTTGGGCCTTATCGACACTGCGTAATTGGTGGGTAGATAATAAACTTTGCACAATGGGTCCCTTTAAATATTTTCGTCATCCGATGTACGCTGCCTGGATTACATTTATATCTTTAGGTGTTGTACTGTACTTGAATTCTTGGATTTATTTCTTCTGGCTTTTATTACTACATCCGATGTGGCACTTGCTTGTAAGGAAAGAGGAAATAACAATGCTTGATAAATTCGGAGATGAATACAAAAATTATGCGAGCCGAACAGGTCGGTTTATTCCGCAGATATTGAATCGCCGCCGCTTAATTCCACGTTAGACCTTGAAGATCTGAATTGGACTCGGGAGGTGAGAGCATGCCGTATAATGAACAAATTGAAACTAGAATAAAGAAAATCATATCGAGTTGGAAAAATACCGATCACAAGAATATGTTCGGGGGCGTGTGCCACCTTTTGAATGGAAATATGTTCTGCGGTGTCTACAAAGACTTTCTCATCCTCCGACTTGGCGAGGAAAACGGCAATAAGGCTCTCGCATTTCCACATGTGAGGCCATTTGACATCACCGGCAAACCAATGAAAGGATGGGTCATGGTGGAGCAGGATGGATTCCAGGCAGATCATGGCTTAGCGAGTTGGCTGAATCAGGCCAAGGAATTCGTAAGTTCTCTACCACCGAAGTGAATTCGATCTAACCACTCACGGCACCTGACAGGTGTTCCGCTGCCGCTCCACATTTGCAGGTGAGCTCGACGTTGGGTGCAAAGAAAGCCTCAGATGAAGAACCCAGATAGGAAAACAGTATCACACCTTGATGAGCTTCCAAATATTGGAAAGGCAATTGCGGAGGATCTCCGATTGATTGGCATTGATCATCCTAAGAAGCTGGTTGGAAAAGAACCCTTAGAATTATATGAGAGGCTCTGCAAAATATCAGGGGAAATGCATGATCCCTGTGTTATTGATGTATTTATGTCGGTTGTTCATTTTATGGAAGGCGGAGATCCGCTTCCCTGGTGGTCATTTACCGATGAACGAAAAAAGCATATGGCTGAAAATCAAAAGAGAGCAAGAAAATGAAATACGCATATACAATCATATATGTTTCATCGGTAGAGAATATATTGGAGTTTTACAAAAAAGCCTTTGGTTTTGACGTGAAGTTCATTTATGAGTCTAAAGCCTATGGAGAGCTGCGAACGGGTAAAACAACACTCGCTTTTACCTCCCATGAAATGGGGGACATGAACCTTAAAAGCAATTATTCAAAGGCAAATATCGATGAAAAGCCCTTTGGTATTGAAGGGGTCTGCTCTTGTCTCATAACTAAATGTAAGTCAACTTACAAACAATGTCCCTCTTTAAAGAGAGTGGTGAGCTCAATCCATTTGAAAATCGGAGGATCTGAACATGATCGCACAATTGTCTGTATACCCAATTGGGGAAGGCACGAGCCTTGGACGTTTCGTTCGTAAAGGTGTCAAGGTTATTGAGGAATCAGGCTATACATACGAGATCGGAGGCATGAGCACGGCCATTG
>JAFDDS010000022.1 GCA_019310745.1 Deltaproteobacteria bacterium
AGTAGTGGGCCGTTTCAAAATGGTGCAAAGCACCATGTCCTTGTCTTCTAGTGCGCCATACATCTGCACCTTTTTGAAACGCCCCTGAACGGGCCTTTGTTTTGGGCATTTGACAAAAAAAGACATACACATGCTCCTTTTCAGCTCATTAGGTCGAGTTTTTGGAATTGAACGAAGCATTTCATGAATCCCAAAATGGGCATCATGAGCGAGTAAAAGGGCTTTTTACGAGAACATCATCCTTGGATGTAATGTAATCAGTCAATGCCTCTTTTAGAGTATCCGATGCTAAAAGAGCACAGTGAGTATTTTCTTCTGGGAGACCACCTAAATTTTCTAAAATCACTTCCTTGTTTATAGCAAATGCATCCGTAATGTTTTTTCCTATCACAAGTTCACATGCCATAGAACCTGCAGCAATAGTCGTTGCACACCCATCAGTAACAAATCTGGCATCAGTGATCCTTTCATCATAAATTTGAAGAAAAATCTTTATGATATCCCCGCATGGCCCTTTCACCTTTCCATATCCATGAGGTTTTTCTATCTCTCCCATATGTGTTGGGTTCATCCATTTTTCAATCACTTTTTCTGAATATATCTTCCGGGCATCTTCTATAATAGATGCCTGCATTTCATCCATTGCATTATCAAAATCGGCTGACATCTTTTGACTTTCCTCCTTTATTAATAATCTTTTCTGCAGATTCCTTTGATCAAATGCCTATTGCTACCTTTGCTTCCTATCTTGATCGTACCTCTCTTTATAAATAGGCATTACGTAAACTTTTTTATCTGGATAAAACACTATTTCTTTTTTCTCACGCGATAGGCATTTATCACCATTCTGCCCTGAAATCAAGGGAAAATAAAACATAGATTTTTTCCCTTTAAGTGTTTATTATTATCTTCATGTGACAAAGCCTTAAGGGAACATTTACGTAAAAAGGCAAATAATTTATTTAAAATTATAGAGAATACCACATATCGGCGACATTACGCAGGAACTATCTATGAAAAGTTTTAGAAAAGAACTCTTCTTTGAGGTGCCCACGAGGAGAGCATTTGTTAACATCACCCCCCAGGTAAACGAGTGTCTTAAAGAAAGCAGAATTAAGGAGGGTTTTATTCTCTGCAACGCCATGCACATAACTGCCAGTGTATTCATAAATGATGATGAATCCGGACTAAATCACGACTATGATAAATGGCTAGAGAAACTTGCTCCCCATGAGCCTGTCAGTCAATATAGGCATAATGTTGGTGAGGATAATGCAGATGCCCATATGAAAAGGCAGATTATGGGAAGAGAGGTTGTTATTGCAGTAACTAACGGTAAAATGGACTTTGGGCCGTGGGAGCAGATATTCTATGGTGAATTTGATGGTCGAAGACGTAAAAGAGTTTTGGTAAAAATAATTGGCGAGTAATCTTTCGGTATAATTAAGGAAAAATATAATGGAAGAAAATAAAATTATGGTCAAAAAAGATTTTGATCAACTTTTTTATACAATGCTTCAAAACAAACAAGTTGAAGAAAAGGCCATTCATTATTTACATAATAAGAAAAAGATAGATAAAGCGATTATTTATAATGAACTTCTCCCAAGGAAAATTATCGGTTACTCCCCAGAGAGAAAGGCGCTTGCCTTTCCTTTAGCACGTGGTTTTCTGATTGTAGGCATTCAGTATCTGGCAACAGAGCCCCTCGAAATAAATGGTCACATAGTAAAAGAAGGGCACGAATACTTTCATGAAGATAGTGACCTTGAAACAGGGCTTTTCAACCTTCAGAGAAATTTTAGGGATGTAATTATTACTTCAAGCATACTTGACCTATTAAGCACAGATCTGGGAGGTGTTTCCCTGCCCAGCATGACAGGATTCAAACAATTACAACTATTTTTCGATATACACACAACAATCTGCTTTCAAAATAGCAAAGGGAGCGATTTGGCTGCAAAAAAAATCCTTGAAATCCTTCCAAAGGCCAACGTTGTAACATTACCAATAGAGTTCAGGGACATAAATCATCTTTTACTGGAAAAAGGTCAGAAGGCCGTGAAATCTTTTTTAGGAAAGGAAGATAACGTGGATAAGGAAAGAGAATCAAAAGGATTCAAAAAGGATACTACCTTTGAGGTTGTAAACTGCCGCTATTTTCCAAAGCCTGGCCCAAAAAACACGGCGGCAACCCTTGAAGCTGCTTTTGAAAGGGCCACCATATTAAAAATAAACAAGGTGTTGGTTTCAAGTTGTAGTGGAAAAACCGCCTTCGAGGCCCTTGATCTATTCGGTAATAATTTTTCTCTCATAATTGTAACGCATGTAACAGGTTTTAAAAAACCAGACCATCAAGAACTCGCAGAAAAAGATAGAAAACTCCTTCTGGAAAGGGGTGCTATTGTTTTAACAGCCCAGCATGCATTTGGTGGCGTAGGAAGGGCATTTAGGAATAAAACTGGCACCTATCAAATAGATGAGGTTATTGCCTATACCTTACGAACATTTGGACATGGAACAAAGGTTGCCATTGAGATGGCCTTAATGGCCGCAGATGCTGGGCTAATCAGAACCGATGAGGATATTATCTCTATTGGTGGAACCGCAACTGGAGTAGATACAGCACTTCTACTGAAACCAGCACATACTCAAAATTTCTTTGACATGAAAGTCAAAGAAATCATCTGCAAGCCATTCAATTCTTAAGCTTCAACATTTCGAAACATCTCTGTTCTCTCGCATGCCTTCTTCTACAAAAACAGGTTGTGGATTCTAATCCATTTACGGAATGGAAATATATCTCCCTTTGTTTTTAACGAGCCCTTCCTTTTCCAGCGATTGAATATTTTTTTTGACCACATCTGGATCAAAACAAACGGCCTTGATTAATTCGTTAAACGTTTGCCTTGGCTTTGCAACCAATGCCCTTAAAATCACACCCCTTATCTGTCGTGCCGAACCTTCAAATGGAGACTGTTCCTTGTGATGAGCACTTTTCCTCCCCGGATTGAAACAATATTTTTTTAACGCAACCCCATAATCCATTAACGCATTATACCAATGTTTCGGGTTATCATAATCAAGCGTTCGCTCAACAAGCGGTCTTATTTCACTATCCTTTACGGTATCTTGTGTACCGAAAAAATGATAGATGAATACCGTGCGTACGTTGGTTTCAATAAATACAACAGGTTGATTAAAGGCAAATGCACAGACTGCATTGGCGGTGGCATTTCCAATCCCTGGCAATTGCATAAGAAGAGATACATGTGAGGGAATATAACCACCATATGTAGCATTCACTATCTCGGCGAGCCTCTTTAACGAAAGGGCACGTCGATTATACCCCAGACCTTGCCATACTGTGAGAACATAACGCAATGTGGCCTCAGCAAGAGATTTAATATCTGGAAATGTTTTTATGAATTCCACATACTTGTGAACAACCCGTGAGACCTGCGTTTGTTGGAGCATAATTTCAGAAACAAGAATTTCGTATGGATTATCAGTACTACGCCATGGTAGGTCACGTCCGAAATTCTGATAATAATCGTAAACAATCCTCTGAAATTTTGTTATCTCTCCAGTAGTATACTTTCTATAATCCTTCATAAATAGCTCTCATCTCTATCCATTTCATAGGTTTTACAAAACACTATAGCCTATGCACTGCGTCGCGAGCAATATTCTTTCATCTCAAAACATATATTTGTGTGCTCGCTAATATCTCCGGCACAACTGAAAATTGTTGGATAGAGTAAAAAAATTTCTGAGTTGAATTAAATAGTAAAATGCGTATTATTAATGGTAGAAATGAAGAATTGTCGTGGATTAATTAAAAAAGTTTTCAATAGAGCTCAACGATTAACTCGCTCATTCGTTCTCGAGTGAAATACTTATATGATATGCAAATAATAGGGGGCGAACAGGGAAATAAACCCGAAAACCGAAGTGAGGAGGAAATAATGCCAGAAAGAATTATTTATATGGACAATAATGCAACAACACCTATTCACCCTGAGGTAAAAAAGGCGATGATTGACGCTATAGGAGTATTTGGCAATCCTTCGAGCCTACATGGACCGGGCAGAGAGGCCAGACAGCTTGTTGAGGCAGCACGTGAAAAGGTCGCCTCATTCATTGGCGCATCTCCTGAAGAGGTGATGTTTGTCGGAAGTGGGTCAGAGGCTAATAACACGATCTTAAATGCTCTCACATGCCAGCGTATGGGGTGTGCATATCATCGTGAAGGCCTTAATAAAATTGTTACCACCACTATCGAACATCCTTGTGTTCTCGAAACATCAAAGTGCCTTCAAGAAAAGGGTGTAGATGTTTCATATGTTGACGTCGATATACACGGAAAAATCGACACTGAACAACTAAAGGACGTAACAACTGATAATACAGGGCTCGTTTCGGTTATGATGGCAAACAATGAAATTGGTACTATACAAGATATCAAGACAATTACCGAGATTGTTCATCAGCGCGGGGCATTGTTTCACACGGATGCGGTGCAGGCAGTAGGCAAAATCCCAGTAATGGTACAGAAATTAGGAATAGATTTTTTAACACTTTCCGGGCACAAAATTTACGGACCCAAGGGGATTGGTGCCTTATATGTAAGAAAGGGGGCACCCTTCTGCCCTTTAATTCGTGGTGGACATCAGGAAAGAGGCAGGCGCGCCGGAACAGAGAATACCCTCGGAATAATAGGACTTGGAAAGGCGATTGAAATGCGCTCCCAGGAGATGGAAGCCGAAGAAAAACGTCTGCTCGAATTAAAGGCAACGTTAAGAGAGGGCATAGAGCAAAAAATTCCCGATGTGAAATTCATCGGGCACCCTACAGATTGTCTTCCGGGCACCTTAAATGCCTCCTTTGACGGTGCAGAAGGTGAGGCAATTATCCTATACCTTGATCTGGAAGGCATCTCCGTGTCAACTGGCTCCGCATGTGCGTCGGGTTCCCTTGATCCCTCGCACGTAATTCTAGCCACAGGATTGCCCGCAGAATGTGCTCACGGTTCAATACGTATCAGTTTGGGGCGGGAAAATACAAGGGAGGAGGTTGAGTATATGATTGATACACTTCCTCTGGTGATTGGAAAAATCAGGGATATGTCAACAGTGTATAAAAGGAGACAGTAATGGCGCAAGTTAGCTGGACATATACAGACAAGGTAAAAGAACATTTTATGAATCCCAAAAACATCCTCATGGATGAAGAAAACTATCAAGAAGATGGGAAGGGTATTGCCGGGAATGTAAAATGTGGCGACGAGATGATAGTTGTTATCAAAGTCGATAAAAAGAAGGCGATCATTACCGACTGTAAATGGAAAACCTTTGGTTGTGCAAGCGCAATCGCGAGCACCTCTGCTCTCTCTGAAATGGTCAAAGGTATGAAGCTTGATGATGCATACAATCTTTCCGCAAAGGATATAAATAAAGAGCTTGGTGGATTGCCAGACCACAAAATACATTGTTCAGTATTGGGAGATAAGGCCCTACGCATAGCCATAAACGACTACTATACCCGTAATGGAATGGAAGACAAGGTCAAGAAGGAAGAAGAACGTGTCGTTTGTAAATGCATGAACGTAACGGATCAGGAAATTGAACATGCCGTGCTCGAGGGTGCAAGGACCTTCTATGAACTGCAAGAGATGACCAAGGTGGGAACTGGATGTGGGGAATGTCAGGAAGAAGTAACACAACTCTTGGAGACCTATAAACAAAAACACTTCTGTCAGGTGTAACGTTGAGCAATAGGAGTTTTTCTTCAACGATATAAATGGGAAATAAGACGGAGATATGCCATGAATATTGCCAATACTATGCTCGATTTAGTGGGACAAACACCCCTGGTCAAACTTAGTAAGGTCAACGAGGGATGTGTGGCTACTGTTGTGGCAAAACTGGAGTTTTATAATCCATGTAGTTCGGTCAAGGATCGTATAGGGTTCAATATGATCCTTCAGGCAGAAAAAGAGGGGCAGATTGACAAAAACACTGTTATTATCGAGCCCACCAGCGGCAATACCGGAATCGCTCTTGCCTTTGTATGTGCCGTTCGCGGGTATCAGCTCATTCTGACTATGCCAGAAAGCATGAGCGTTGAGAGGCGAAAACTGCTCAAAGGCTTCGGTGCCGAACTTGTTCTCACTCCTGCTTCCAAGGGTATGCCAGGGGCAATTGCTAAGGCCGAGGAACTAGTTGCTCACACGAAAAAATCCTTTATGCCCCAGCAGTTCAAAAACCCTGCGAATCCAGATATTCATGCACATACGACTGCTGAAGAGATATGGAAAGATACTGATGGCACAATAGATATTTTTGTATCGGGTATAGGCACTGGTGGAACTATTACAGGTGTTGCTCAGATCTTGAGAGAACGCAGGGTAGGATTCCAGGCGGTGGCGGTTGAGCCGAAGGATTCGCCGGTTCTCTCTGGCGGCATAGCTGGGCCGCACAAGATTCAAGGCATCGGCGCCGGTTTTGTCCCTGATATCCTTCAACGAAACCTTATTGACGAGGTATTTTCTGTCTCAAATGAACAGGCCTTTGCAATGGCCAGAAAGCTTATCAAAGAGGAAGGTATTCTCTGCGGGATCTCTTCAGGGGCAATCGCACATGCGGCATTAGAAGTTGGCAGACGAAAGGAAAACGCCGGAAAACTGATCGTATTCATTGTCTGTGATACAGGTGAGCGATACCTGAGCACTGAGCTATTCGAAGAATAGTTTTCTATTCTTCAAAATTGTATTGAAGGTCTAGCGGTAAAAATAACGTACCTTCTATCTTTGTATATAGCATCGAGGAGTACTATCCATGAGTAAAAAATCAGGTCATGGCATATCTCAAAGAAAAAATATCATCACACGTGTGGTTACTGAACTATGCCGCCCTGATTCCTATGATTCGGTTTACCATAAATCCTCGCTGGAGGCTGTAATGCCATCCATTGAAATTCTGGCAGAGATCGTTGAGCTCCTCAAGGCGGTACTCTTTCCAGGATATTTCAGCGATCCCGATATGACGCCGGAAACTATGCCGTATTCAATAGGATCGAACTTAGACAAGGTACAACGGCTGCTCTCCGAGCAGATTAAACGTGGATTTTGTTTTTCCTGTGAGATAAACGAAAGAGAAGCATGTCTGGAATGCGAGGACCGCTCACGGGACTTGGCCCGTAAATTTATTTCTCGGCTACCATCAATCCGGAGCCTGTTAGCCACTGATGTAACGGGTGCTTATGAAGGCGATCCGGCTGCTCATAGCCCTGGTGAGACTATTTTTTGCTATCCAAGCATAAAGGCTGTTACTAACTATCGTATTGCCCATGAGCTTTATCTTCTCGATGTAGACATCATCCCCAGGATCATAACGGAAATGGCTCATTCGCAAACGGGCATTGATATTCACCCGGGTACAAAAATTGATGAACGCTTCTTCATTGATCATGGAACAGGCACAGTTATAGGAGAAACCTGTATCATCGGTCGAAATGTTCGTTTATACCAAGGTGTAACTCTCGGAGCGAAAAGCTTTCCTAAAGACGATTCTGGAGCACTGGTGAAAGGAATCCCTCGTCATCCCATTGTAGAAGACGACGTCATCATCTATTCAGGAACAACTATTTTGGGCCGTGTTCGCATTGGAAAGGGATCAATTATTGGTGGCAAT
>JAFDDS010000023.1 GCA_019310745.1 Deltaproteobacteria bacterium
GTCTTTTCGTGTCATGGCAAAGGTCGCAGAGGTATCAGTAATGATGCGATTGATACTGATCGGTGTTACCTCATAGCGCCCTCCACGTGCATAGCCAAGGAGCTGGCTGGTGAGCTTTGAGCCACTCTGAACTGATTTTTCAATGGTGGTGAGTCGTTCATAGTGGGGATGATTGGTATCGGTATCTAAGAGCATCAAGGAGGTATTTCCCTGGATCGACATCAGGAGGTTATTGAAGTTATGGGCAATGCCTCCTGCCAGGGTACCAATGGCCTCCATCTTTTGTGCCTGGATGAGTTGGGCCTCAAGGTTCTTTTTTTCTGTGATGTCTCGAATAATCCCTTGGTATCCTATGATGCTTCCGTCATCTGCAGTGCGGATATTTGCAGTAATCAGACAATTTATTTCTTTTTTATCTTTTTTGCGGAGTGTTACTTCAAAGTCCCTCACGAAACCTGTCTTTTCTATTTCTTGTTGAAACCTGGATCGGTCTTTGGGATTAGCATACATATCCTGTGCTTTCAGATTTATTATTTCTTCTTTTGTGTAGCCAAAAAGATCTAAAAAAGATTGGTTAATATAGAAGTACTTCCCTTGTCTTGTGGTAATGTAGATTGAATCTGTAGACTGTTCAGAGAGGGTACGGTATTTTAATTCGTTCTCCTTAAGGGCTTCCTCTGCCTTTCTACGTGAGGTGATATCACGAATAACGCCACGAAACCCAACTGGTGCACCTGCAGGATCCCGCATCAGGGAGGTGGACATCTCAAGGACGATTGTCTTCCCATCTTTTAAAATAATTTCATAGTCCATTATACGTAAGGGCTTTCCTGTCCGATAAACTTGATTGAATATTTGGTACATTTTTTTTGCTGTTTCCGAAGTGGTATACTCACGGTTGTTTATACCCAATAGCTCATCACGGGTGTAGCCAGTTATTTTACACAATGAGTCATTAAAAAAGGTGAGATTCCCTACGAGGTCAACCTCAAAGTAGCCCTCTTCAATGCTCTCAAGAATGGTACGGTATTTCTCCTCGCTCTCCCTCAGTGTCTCCTCAGCCTGCTTGCGCACCTTTACTTCATGCTTCAATTGCTCATTTGCCCTGGCAAGTTCTCTTGTTCGTTTCTCGACCTGTGTTTCTAACTCATCGCGTGCTCTTTGCAATGCTTTGTCCGCTCGCACACGATCGGTAATGTCAAAAATTACCCCATTCCATAAAATCTCCCCATCTGGCAATAAATGAGGGGTGGAAGTAGCATGCATCCATCTTATTTCTCCAGTCGTGGTCTTTATTCTAAATTCTTTTAACCATGTTTTCATGGTTTGCGCTGATTCAACGATTGACTTATTTACTGAGTCCAGATCTTCTTTAATAATTGTATTAAATAAGGTGTATGAGTCTGCCATGATCTCCTGAGCAGAGATGTCAAGGATTGAAGCTGCACTTTCACTCATATAGGGTGATGCATAGGATCCATCTTTTTTGAGTATGAATTGATAGACAACTCCAGGAATGTTGGACGCAATTTCCCAATATTTCTCCTCACTCTCACGCAGCGCCTCCTCTACCTGTTTGCGCTCAACAGCTTCCTTTTCTAAGGCCTTAATCTTTTGTTCCAATTCTCCGTAGGTTGGTTTCTTCATCATTAGAGAACCCTCCAATTGCTCTTACAATAAAAAGTCCATACATGATTTTCTTTGATAATGTGTATTAATTTTTCTAATCTCATACATGCTTTCTTCATGTTTTTAGCCATGTTTCTCTTGGCGTGTTGTTATCAAAAAAGATTGTATGTCAATTGACTATAAGTTTTCATCAACTGTTTCCCAATAAGGCATATTCTTCAATATGGAGCATATTATTTGAGGTACCATGTTTTCAGGATTTTGCCAGATTCGTTCAATGAATTCTCTCCAATTTTACGATGGATTACGTATGATATGTAAAACATCAACAACTTTTTGCCTTTCTGTTTGTCTGTGTCCTGTTGCTGGTCGCCTTAGATCAAAGGGCATCTTACCCCATCCAGGGCAGGTGATATAGCTACTCGCTCAGGGGCAAAAAGGCTTCTTTTAACCCATTTTCTCGTTTTCCCGCAATAGGCTTTCTCCCCGCTGTCACACTTTGTTCGCAGTCCCTGAATACGCCTGCCTGATGTCGGGCCGGCCAATACTCCAATTGGGACGCATCCCCTAAGTTCTCTTCGGATTGCCTAAAACATAAATTGGAATCAATATAATGAAAATAAAGCAGGGACAGCTCCTGATTGCTGGATACCTTCTATCAACTCTAATAACCCAATCATCCAAATAAAGAAAAATGACCTGATCAATGCTCTTGTAAATACTTTAGTACTTACAGTACATTCTTCCGGCATGTTGAATAATGAAAATTTCGGAAAAAATTTTGGGGTGCGTTGAGAATAACTCTGGAACTCTTTTCCAAAAGTTTTACTCAGACTCTTTTCCTCATGGTTCATTAGCAGAGGATAAAATAATATAAAGCCTATAAGAATAATTACAGGTATAGTAAGAGTTTCTGTTGCCAAGCCAATACCTAATCCGCCCAGCAAACTAAAAAAATATAAAGGATGGCGACAGATTGAGTACGGGCCTGATTGTATAAGAATGCGATCCTTATAGCCAGAGATGTATAGAGCACACCATATACGACCAATGGTTCCAATGCCTACCAATGTTATGCCACAAATGAAAATAATATCCGCTATCACTGGGATATCTTCCAAATTTTTATGGGAGAAGAGGATCAATAATAATAATATAGTCCCTAAGAATTGAGTTATTTTTATTCTATATTTAATAAAAAACATTCTCGCTCCTCTAAATTATTAGGTTCTTACGGAGTTATTCTGAGAGATAATCTCTCAGAATCTAGAAAAAACATCAACTACTTTTTGCCTTTCTGTTTGTCTGTATCCTGTTACCGGTTGTCTCAGATCATAATTGGCGCATAAGACTCCTAAGGGAAAATCTTGCATATTATAATTCTGCACATTTGTAAATTTGGACTTTTGTTCTTTTTTTAATTATCCGCATTGCAATCTATTGATGGTATTGGTGGTGCATAGTTTTTTCGGCTCTTCCTGCACCTGCGATGCTATTGGAATGGTCAATTCTTTAGAATTATCCCTTATTGTATTATAGTGTAGATACAAATTTTATTTATTTGAAAAGATAATAGTGTTTTATCAAAATATTTTAAGGATGTCTCATTCTGAATCTCTGGAGGGCATTATGAAAGCTCTTAACATGAAAGGGATTCTTCTTGCTCCGGATAGATGGCTTTGAGAGTGACAATCTGAATATCCAAAGCAGGAGGCCCTCCTTGACACACGATCGACTTTATCCTATATTGCCTTTCTCTGAAAAGAAAGTTTTTCTGACTATCATGTAAATTAGTATTCGTTACGACTCTGTGGGGGGTAATAGAATTATGCACATACAATTTATTCAAAAGGAGCTCAATCAATGGCAATAGCTTTCGGGGTGCAGCGATTTTTTCATGATATTAGGTATCATCGGGAACGCTACCGCCAATTCATTGGCATCTCCTTTGTCATTCTTGTCAGTGTTGTAGGCAAACCGAATGAACTGTTGTTTTTTGCTGGTGGAGTACTGGTTTTCCTGGGTATAGCAGTGCGACTATGGTCATCAGGACATATTAAAAAGAACAAAGCCCTTGCTACTGATGGGCCTTATGCCTTTGTCAGGCATCCTCTCTATGTGGGCAATATCACGTTGGGATTTGGTTTCGCCTGTGCCTCCAGCTTATGGTGGAGCTTCCCCCTGTTGATACTTATCTTGCTTGTTTTTTATCCTCATGCCATCCATCGAGAAGATGAAAATCTTCATCGCATGTTTAAAAAGGATTGGGAGCAATGGCGTAAAGAAACACCGGCGCTTATTCCACGCATTAGTGGTTATCGGGAAGCACAAGGCGGAAGGTGGTCGTTCATGCAAAGCCTGCGACAAAACGGAGAGCCCATTATTGCCTTGTTTCTACTATTTTGGCTTTTCTTCCTTTCACTTGATCTGCATTAAATCTTCCGGTTGAACCGATGTGTAGAGATATAAATAACATTGCAGAAAACGAGCTCCTTGAGTGGATCAAGAGAAGCATTAAAACCAGAACGAACATTTTTAGCTGCGGTTACCAGGGCAATGTCTATCTATATGAAGGCAAAGGCCGGCGTCTCATTATTAAGGCTCCTATTGGATGGGGATTAGGCAGAATCATCCGCCGGGCGATGTTACGCAATGAGTACAGGGTGTATTCCAGGATATCTGGAGTGACTGGCGTACCGCGCTGTTACGGCTTTCTCGATAGGCGTTACTTGGTGCTCGAATTCATTGATGCGATTCCGAGATATAGGGCTCGGATTACAGACCGTGACATGTTCTTCGAATCTCTCTTGCAATTGATAAAGGATCTACACAAGACGGGTGTGGCGCATACTGACCTAAAGAAAAAGGACAACCTTCTTGTCGTAGAAGGACATATTCCCCGTGTTATCGACTTTGGTGTGGCTGTTATCAGGAAATCGGGTTTTGCACCTCTCAATCACTATCTTTATAATCTTGCAAAGAAATTTGATTTCAATGCCTGGGTAAAGCTGAAATATGATGGCAGGTATGAAAAAATGATTGCGGAGGATAAAAAATACTTCGACAGAACAGTCATTGAAAAGGTATCGCGCTGGAGCAAGGACAGGTACCTGGAAATTAAAAAAGCCCTTAAAGGCAAGCGATAACAATGCCAATCATTGAAGCATGGGGATAATTATTAAGCACAGCGGGAATTAGTGCCTGGATTGGATATCAAAGAGCTTCTTATATCGGCCATTTGCGGCAATAAGTTTCTCATGAGTGCCAGACTCAACAATGCTGCCTAGCTCCAGAACATAGATCATATCAGCCCTTCTGATTGTATTCAGACGATGGGATACAATGAAAACAGTCCTCTGGCCAAGAAGTTTTTCTATGGCCTCCTGGATAAGAAGCTCACTTTCTGGATCAAGCGCTGAGGCAGGCTCATCAAGTATTATAATAGCTGGATCCTTAAGTATAGCCCTGGCTATGGCGATTCTCTGTCTCTGTCCCCCAGAAAGGAGTGTTCCTCTATCGCAGACAATTGTTTCATACTTCTCTGGAAGGGACATGATAAAATCATGGGCCTGGGCTGTTTTGGCTGCATTTTGAACTTGTTCTTTTTTAAGATAATCTCCATTATAATTGATATTATTGGCAATGGTTTCATGAAAGAGGAGACTCTCTTGGCTTACTGTAGCAATTTGCCCTCGCAAAGATTCCAGTGTTGCATCCTTAATATCAATTCCATCGATAGTTATTGACCCAGAGTGAACATCATAGAAACGGGGAATGAGATCCAAGAGAGTGCTTTTACCTGCCCCGGTTGAACCAACAAAAGCTACCATTTTCCCTGCGTTAACGCTGAAAGAGATATTACTTAAGATTAATTTTCCTGGTTCGTAGCAAAAATCAACATGAGAGAACTCTATTGTATCCTTTAGTCTCGGCATCACCCTAGCATCTGGCTTATCCTGTATACTTGGCACAGTATGCATTATATCAAAGACCCTTCCGGTTGCACCCTGAAGTGTCTTCAAGTTGATATTTATCTCGGCCAGTTTTTTAATAGGAGCGTATGTTGCTGAGAAGGCATAAAGCATCGAAATAAGGTCCCCTAAGGTATGATTGAAGTAAATTTTTCCTAGCAGCAAGATGCCTGGTACAACCAAGAATACACTTGAATCCATCATAGGACCAATACCGAGCTGCCACCTATTCCAGTGCATAACCTTTTTATACAGATTATCAGCAAGCTTTCTAAACATAGCGGATTCATATTTACCCATGCAGAATCCCTTTATGACTTTGAGTAGCAAGAGAATTTCTTGATAGCTTGATGTTACCTCTGCCGTTGCATCCTGTATTCTGGTAGAATGTTTTTTTACCTTACGGCCAAAAAGCTTGATCAGGCCAACAATTAAAGGGCCAGAAATAATAACCAATAGTGTCAATTTATAATTCATCAAAATAAGATAGGCGATAAAGATTATTACTGTTAAAGGATGTTGTACCAGACCAATAATAATATTGCTGATATAGCCCTGCATTACTGTCAGGTCTGCCGTAGCCCGTGCAATAAGCTCACCACTCTTTCGTTTATGATAAAAGGTTAAGGGTAGCGTGATGAACTTTTCCGCTAGATCAATCCTTAAAGATTTAATTGCTCTATTTGAGAAGGCCGTTCCTGTAAGCTCACTTAGATAACGGGTAATAGATTTAAAGATTACTGAAATGAACGCAATACCAGCAAGGAGGATAAGCAAGTGGTTTGGTGAGATTCCCTCTACTAAAGTCAATTCTGTTTTTTTGAATGATAATGGGTAGTGGAATGTGAGCCAGGGAATTGTCCAGTTAACAGGATCGCTTGCCCTTTTCATTCCTTCGTCAACAAGGGGTTTAAGGAGGTAGGCAGGGATCAAAATAAATAAGGATGACATGACACTCAGGGTAATTGCCAATATTATCAATCCCCGATGGGCCTTCACATAGGTAGCAATATCCTTGCCGAGAATTTTATCTAACATGTAACTAAACTGCATCGATATATCGAGAAATCACGATCCTCTGAACTTCACTGGTTCCTTCACCAATTTCTAACAGTTTCTGATCGCGATAAAATCTCTCAACATCATATTCTTTCATCAGTCCATACCCGCCATGTAGTTGGACAGCTTGGTCAGCACACCTACTCATAACCTCAGAGCAGTATAATTTAGCCATGGCAGCAAGTTTTTCAAATGGCTGCTCATTGTCTCTTAGCCAGCAGGCCTTATAGAGGAGTAGTCTTGCACATTCTATCTCTGTAGCCATATCTGCCAACTTAAAGGCATTAACTTGAAATGTCGATATTGGCTTACCGAACTGAACCCTCTCTTTAGAATATTTTAGGGCCAAATCAAAGGCTCCCTGCGCCCCTCCTAAGCCCATTGCAGCAATGGAAAGCCTGCCTCCGTCCAGGGTTCCAAGCATTTGATGAAAACCATCGCCTATTGGACCCAGAAGGTTTTCTTTTGGCACTCTGCAGTCCTCAAAATAAAGTTCAGCCGTATTGGATGCCCGCCACATGAGCTTACCATGCATAGTCCTTGCCTCAAAGCCTGAGGTGCCATCCTCTACGATGATTGAAGTGAGTTCTCGTTTTCCATCTTTTCTGATACCGGTCCTCGCCAATGGTATAACGCCAGCAGTAATGTCAGATGAACCATTGGTAATAAATATCTTACTCCCATTTATAACCCATTCGTCATCATCAAGAACAGCAGTTGTCTGTGAATTTCCAGCATCCGATCCGGCATTAGGCTCGGTCAGTCCAAAGGCCCAGAGAGTTTCACCGCTACATGCCTTTGGGAGATACTTTTTTTTCTGTTCCTCATTTCCGTAATAATAAAGCGGTCCTATACCCAGGGAATTGCCGGCAGCGACGGTAGCAGCATGAGAGCCATCAACCCTGGCTATTTCTTCGGTAGCGATAATATAGGAGACATAATCCATTCCCTGGCCTCCGTATTCTTCATCCACAAACATACCAAAAAGACCAAGATCTGCCATGGC
>JAFDDS010000309.1 GCA_019310745.1 Deltaproteobacteria bacterium
GCGTGATTTAGTATTTTTGACAATAAGGTTTTTATTTGAAAACATGTCAAGCCCTGGCACCATTTTACCCTGCAACAGAACCATAAGAAACGGGTTTGGGCAACAGGCTGTTAACAGCCTGTTGCCCAAATCCAATTAGATATCTAAATTAAATAAATATTAATTATTTTATCTTAATTTAATTGCTAATATGATATATTTACTATAATATCATGGCAAACACAATAAAGATGGAGTCTTGGCCATGATGGGTTATCAATCTTCATTCCAGCATAAACTTTTCGTTATGGGCTTCAGCCTGGAAAAACGTATCCGTAAAGATCATATCCTAAGAAAGATTTTAGAAAAAATCGACTTCGATTTCATATATAAAGAAGCAACAGACACCTATGGAGAAAACGGCAATGTCTCTGTTCCCCCTCCTGTAATATTAAAGATTATGCTCCTTTTAGTCCTCTACAATGTGAGATCAGAGAGAGAACTTATACTCACTATCCCAGAACGCCTGGACTGGCTGTACTTTCTTGGCTACGACCTGGATGATGAGATACCCAACCACAGTGTCTTAAGCAAGGCAAGAGCCAGGTGGGGAGTCAAGGCCTTTAAGAGATTCTTTGAGCGTATAGTGTGGCAGTGCGTAGAGGCTGGTTTAGTTGATGGCAGTAAACTCTTTATTGATGCCAGTCTCATCGATGCAGATGCCTCTAATAACTCTGTAGTTGATACACACAATATTAAAAAGTATCTCAATAAAGGCTACATGCAACTTGAGAAGAGATTAGATAATTTAGGGATTCAAAAGTCAACCCCTGCCAATGGCAGGTATATATCTACTACTGATTCAGATGCCTCAGTTACCAGACACAGTGGTGGGAAATCCAAGCTAAGATATAAGACCCATCGGGCAGTTGACCCAAAACATGAAGTGATTACCGCCACCAAGATTACCACTGGCTCTGTAGATGATGGTAATGTTTTCAAAGAGATGATTGATATACATCAGAAAAATACCCAAAAGGTTGTTGACACCACAGTAGCTGACAGCAAATATGGAACGATCAATAACTTTCTCCTTTGTCATGATTTGGGGATCAAGGCACACATTCCTTCCTTAGAGAAGACACATCGAGGTTCAGGGCGACAAAAAGGGATCTTTCCCAAAGAGGCCTTTACCTATCAGCCTGACACTGACACCTTTACATGTCCTGCAGGCAATAGCCTAAAAAGGCGAAATTATAATAAAAAAAGAAACCACTATGAGTACAAGGCCCCTTCTGAACTGTGTGCCCTATGTGAGCTCAGAAAACAGTGCACCCGCTCTAAGGGTGGCCGAAGCCTAAAACGTCACATAAGACAAGATGAATTAGATATCATGCTCACATATGCCCAAAGCCGAGAGGCCAAAAGGGATATCAAGACAAGACAGCATCTGTCTGAAAGATCCTTTGCAAGGTCTAAAAGATATGGTTTTAAAAGGGCAAGATGGAGAAGATTATGGAGAATGGAGATTCAGGACTTTCTCATAGCTGCCTTACAAAATATCCTTGTTCTTGCCAATCACTCAAAGGGGGAAATATCAAAGAGCAATGCCCAGATAGGGCAAGTTATAAGGGATAAAAGAGCCATATGGGAGGGGCTTTCTATGAGGTCATTTGTTATAAACCTTTTCATTCAACTTATTTTGCCCTTTTCGTGGAAAAGACAGATCTGCGTGATTTAGTATTTTTGACAATAAGGTTTTTATTTGAAAACATGTCAAGCCCTGGCACCATTTTACCCTGCAACAGAACCATAAGAAACGGGTTTGGGCAACAGGCTGTTAAACAGAACCATAAGAAACGGGTTTGGGCAACAGGCTGTTAATGGGTGCCCCCTTTATTACTCAGCCGCCAGTAAGTGCATCGTTGAATATACCGCCTGATTAAAAGTCTGGCGCATTGGCTTTTTCCAAAAGCCCCATGTTGTAAGTGCACTCCAAAAGCTTTTTATAACTGATGGTTTTAGGGCCATGATGCCATGTGGTGGTGCAGGGGTTAACAGAATAAGAGCTTTGGCTAATCCACGACTTCCAAGGATTTGTGCGAGAAGCCCACCCATAGAGTGCCCCATCAGAATAGGCATTGTGTCAAGTTTATGGATTTCCTTTTCAAGGTCTTCAGCATAATCTAACAGGCTGGTAGTTCCCAATTGAGGATTGGGAGTTTCATTTGGATCCATGTCGTGAAAACGTAGAGTGGGAGTAACACAACGATAGCCTTTTTGCTCAAAAAATCTCTTGTAATTCTCCCAGGCCCAGGCAGCACAACACATACCATGGATCATCACTATTGTTTCATTCATAGTTTTTCCTTTTACTTTCATTAATAGATTCAGTATTGAATAGATATAATTGAATACTTTTTGATCTAATTCTTCGCTCAAAATTTACCTCGATTAAGGGTTAGTCTAACAAGGATACACTCTTACACAATATAAGTTTAGGTCAGGGAGACATAAAGGTCAAGGGTGTGTAAGGAGGGTGTCCTGTACTGGAAGTTAGAAAGGCTAAATAAAGGTTGGCATTTTTGCTTTCTGATCAATGACGTGTCTGCCTAAATATTAAATATGATTGGATTGAAGATTTGAAACTGTACTAGAAAGTTTTTGATGGGTGGTCTTACTTATGACTTATGGCAGTATGTTTGACTTTTTGGTTCAATGTCAGTTAACTGATATTGTACAAGATATTGTGGTAAGTAAGTTTGATTCGAATGCCTTAATTAAAGCATACATTGTTAGGGTATCCGTTTGATATTTAAGGTTTTAAGTGGTATGTGATTATAGCAGGTATCTCAAGCTGAGAACTTAGGTGGGTTTTGAGAACCCTCTCAACGAACGCTATATATTAAAAGAACACGAGGCTATACTC
>JAFDDS010000310.1 GCA_019310745.1 Deltaproteobacteria bacterium
AAAGGCAAAAGTATTCTTATCGTTGATGATGAGCCTGATGTATTAGAAACATTGAATGAACTGCTGCCTATGTGCGAGGTTATGAAAGCATCTAACTTCGAAGAAGCCAAAAAACTGCTCGAAACCCAGTATTTTGATATGGCTATATTGGATATTATGGGAGTTGATGGCTATAGATTATTGGAAATTGCAAACAAGAGGAAGGTAATTGCTGTTATACTTACTGCCCATGCCCTTAGCCCTGATAATATCGTAAAATCGTATAAAGAAGGGGCAGCCTCCTATGTGCCCAAAGATGAAATGGCCAACATCACAATTTTTCTGAATGATATATTAGAAGCCAAAGAAGCGGGTAAAAACTTCTGGTGGCGTTGGTTAGTTAGATTAAGCATCTCTTACTGGGAAGAAAAATTTGGCCCTGACTGGCAAAAGGGCCATGAAGATTTCTGGAAAAACTTGCCTTTTGTCTAAAATCATCCCTTATCACTGCCCTGCTGATAGTATGTACGGTGACTGCTCCTTAATTCCACATTGACAGGATACCCTTTTTTATCAGGCACGAAAAAAACTGTTGATGTTTAAATCAGCATAAGTAATCTGAGACCTTTGCACAACCTGACAATCTTTGTAACCCAAGAAAAGAGGGTGGACTTTTCTGAAGTGACTGGCGTAAGGGCGCTGTCTTTTCGCAACTTATCAGTGGGGGAAACCGCAGGCCCCGATTTATCGGGGCAATGCGGAGGGGGCAAAACTCCCCCATGGATAAGTTGCTGAAAAGACCAGCACGAGAGCCTCGGAACTGAAGAAAAGCCCAGCCTCGGTAAGAAAATATGAGTTATGCAAAGGTCTCAATCTATAATTCTTTAAAATTACAGGTTTTCTAAAAATAAAAAAAATAGAAGGGCATGTGTTTATGATCGCGCGATCTCAGTTTTGAAGGCTCTACAAAATATAAATAGAAAAAATCTATCCAATACTATGCAAAGATTGTTTGAAGGAACTCTTAGCGTTTGAAGGCAGGTAGAAAAAAAATAATACGATAGAATTTTTTCTCAACCGGAGCAAGAAAAGATAGAGGCTCAGGCTGATTCCTATAAAATAATTTTCTTAGTTTAGAGAACAGCTAATCAATAGGGCAACTTGGTAAGTTAGCGAATTTTTTTGGTTGCTTGTGCCAACTCGTAGGTCTAACGGTAACCCCATTTGTGAAGTTTTTTGATGCCCAAAATACTACCCCTGTAGAGGTATTTTCTGTGGCTTTCAGTATGAGTATTTTTCCAAGAACAGTGGGGGGTAGTGCAACTGTCTCTTTTGTTAGTGGTTCAGTAGTGGATTCTCTTTCTTGTATAGCCTCAAATATATTGCCTTTCTGGATATTTTTTTTAGAACCAGCATCAATATAGACCACAGAATACTGACCGAGGAGTTCTAATTTGTCTTTTGCGGCCACAATATGGGCAGTAATATCATATCGGAACGGAATTGGAAGTATACAAGAGGAAACAGGATGATAGGGTATGAGGAGATCATTTTTGTAAATAGTTTTGAATGATTCACTTATTTTCGCAATATGGTAACCTTTCTGAGCTGTTCCCATCTCCAGAATTCCTTTAAAGGAATAGATATATCCAAATGGTTGTCTGGTTAGGGGATGGTTAATAGGATCTGAGATACTGTAGATGGTAAATTTGTCTCCGGGCTTGATGTTTTCTTTATACATTTTTACATATACTGTATCACCTTCACTAAGCAGTATCTTTTCGGTCGAGGGCGTTCACATTGGTAAAGCTTGAAACATCTACTCCCATTAATTTTCTTATTGTCGCAGGCTGTTTTTTTTGCTTAACAACCTTTTTCACAGGCGGTAATTTTATTTCTTTATACTCGAAAAGCTTTATGATATCGCCAGGGCTAATCCAATGAGGGTTAGTAACGAATTGATTCATTTCCCATAGTTCAGGCCAGAGATACGGATCACCATAGTATTTTTCACAGATTGACCAAAGAGTATCCCCTTTTTTGACTGTATGCGTTAGGTTTTTTCCTGCTGATATCGATGGAGACAGGCCTAAAAAAAGAGTAAAAAACAAAGCAATGCCAATATAAAGAGCCTTAGATTTCAATTGTCCCCTCCTTAATAAAGGTTGATTATAAATAAATGATATCATATAAAATTACCTACGATTTTTTATCTACTATTGTCAAGAAATTTCCTGATCTTAACCGAACTGATTTATTACATGGTTCGATGAATAAATTCTTTTATTGAAATATGAAAGAAGGAGATTGATGAGTAAAAAAGGATTTATTGTCGTTGATATGCTAAAGGATTTTATGGATGAAAAGGGCGCACTGTTTTGCGGTAATGAATGCAGGGAGATAATTCCATTTATTGCCGACACTTTAGAACATATGAGAAATGAAGGGGCCACTGTTATCTTTCTGGGTGATTGTCATGATAAGGATGACAAAGAGTTCACTCTTTTCCCCCCTCACTGTATTATTAATACTGAGGGAGCGGAATTGATTGATGAGCTTACATTGATGCCAGGGGAATATCTCATAACAAAGACACGGTATGGCGGATTTTATGGTACAAACTTAGATGAAGTTCTTATCTCTGAGAAGGTAGAGCATGCCTACCTTGCTGGTGTTTGTACATCTATTTGTGTCATGGAAACTGTGGCAGGCTTAAGAAACAGGGATTATCCCACATTTATTTTCCGCAGGGGTGTTGCTGATTTTGATCAGGAGGCCCATACCTTTGCCTTACAAAGGATGGGAAAAATCCTTGGTGCAACTATAATTGAATGAATTAAAAGCTTGCGTGTCTATTTCTTTGAAAAATATATTTCTCCGAAATAGCTCTCAGCCCTGCTTTTTGAATGCTGGGAGTTGATATAAAGAGATATGAGTTTTGCTTTCGGTGGTTCTTTTTCAAAAAGCTCTTTATAATCATTATAGATATTTCTTTTTTCACATACCCATTTCCCTATTTTTTCAGGCCCACTTTCAAGAACAATTAAGCGAGTTTTGCTCCAGGCAGGACTAACGCCAGTTATTAATTTAGGCGCCTTGTTTTCCCACAAATAGCCTACTATTTTGGCGGTTAGCTTGAATGTGCCAAAGGCGACATAGATTTGCGCAGCCTGATCATCAGTTTCCTTTTTTCTGAAATCCCCATTTCTGGGTAGCTCTATTACCTTCCATCTAAAATTAAGATAAGGATATTCTTTGATATCTATATCTATCTTTTTTGCTACCCCAAAGGAACTCTTCTCACTTGTAAGATGTAAGACATTTATACCTTCTTCCTTTTCCAATTTAATTATCGGGGTTCCCTCTTTTTCTTTAAGCTCCCAGTCAATGGGGAGACCTTTTTCATCAACGCCCTTGGAAAAACTCTCAATGTTCAGCCGGT
>JAFDDS010000024.1 GCA_019310745.1 Deltaproteobacteria bacterium
AAGGCCTATCAGAAATATGAGTCTTGTTGGGAAAAATACCCTCTATTTTGGTCAGGGCATATCGGTCTCTCCCTTGCAATTAGCTATGGCCTTTGGGGCTATAGCTAATGGTGGGCATCTCATGAGGCCCTATATAGTAAAATCAATTGTGGATCAGAGAGGGGAAGCGATACAAAAGTTTTACCCCTTCATCATACGGGATGTCATATCACCTGAAACAGCTGAAAAGGTACGAGGTATACTTGAGGGCGTTGTCAGAAAAGATGGAACAGCTCCTAAAGCCGCAATAAAAAGATATTCTGTGGCTGGCAAGACAGGAACCGCACAAAAGGTTGATCCGATGAAGAAAACCTATTCGAATAAAAAATTTGTGGCTATCTTCGGTGGTTTTACTCCTTCGGATTCACCTGCTTTAGTGATTTTGGTTGCCCTTGATGAACCAAAAGGGATTCCATACGGAGGGATTGTAGCCGCTCCTGTTTTTAGTGATGTTGGTTGCTGGACTCTTAACCACCTTAATGTAGCTCCATCATTCTCGCCTGCCGGATGGCGGTCAGGTCAACAGGATGTTTCGCCCCCTATTGAAAGAAAAGAAAAAAGAGAAGTCCTGAGGCCTGATTTTCCTGGTTCAATACCTAATTTAATAGGGCTTGGGGTGAGAGATGTTTTAAAGAAAGCGAAACAATTAGGTTTGAGAGTGGTTATTAAGGGCAGTGGTATGGTTGTGAAACAAGTTCCAAAGCCTGGTACACCGTTAAAAAAAGACAGGTCACTTACTGTCACATTTCAACCACCAGCATGAAGGCGGAAAGTGCCTAAAGTTAAGAAGCAACGGACAACAGTCAACGGACAACGGACAGTGAGACTTGATTACCTATTAAATGGTCACCCTATCTTAAAGCAACATGGAAATGAAGATTGTGAGATCAAAGGGCTGACAAGTGATTCTCGGGATGTCAAAAAGGGATATCTATTTGTTGCCGTGAAAGGGAGCAGTCAAGATGGCCATAAGTATCTGGCTGATGCGGTTCAGAGAGGTGCGTGTGCATTAGTAGTCGAAAATGTCGCAAATGTTGTTCCAAACGTAACTATTGTGAGGGTGCCTGATGCAAGGGCTGCACTTTCTGAGCTGGCTTCCAGGTTTTACAATTATCCATCTAAGGATATGAATTTAATAGGTATCACTGGCACTAACGGGAAAACAACCACAAGTTATGTTCTGGAGTCGATATTAAAAGAGGAAGGAAGGGATGTAGGGGTTATCGGAACTATCAATTATAGATATAAGGAAAAATCTTTTGATGCATCCTTAACAACACCTGAATCGAATGATCTGATGAAGATAATGGGTGAAATGAGAGATGCTGGCGTGACCGATATCATATTAGAGGTTTCATCCCATTCTTTAGAACAGGGAAGGGTAAGGGGATTGAAGTGGTCACGGGCGCTATTTACAAATTTTTCGAGGGATCACCTTGATTACCACTCAACAATGGAAGAATATTTTAAGGCAAAATCTTTACTCTTTTCTTCATTGGAGGAAGCAGGAGAAGGTCAAGTAAAGACAATAATCAATATGGATGACCCAAAGGGGAGGGTGTTAAAAAAAATAGCAAAGGCTTCGACTGTGAGTTATGGCCTTGGAGATAATTGTTTAGTAAGGGCTGCCGATATTCACTCCGGAGCAGAGGGCTTACATTTTAGATTGATGACACCAACTGGGGATATACCTATTACCTCTACCCTTTTTGGGCAGATGAATGTCTATAACATACTGGCGGCTGCAGCAGTTGCGTTTAGCCTTGATATAGATCTCAATACTATTTCAAGGGGCATACAAGGGCTTGCGTTTGTTCCTGGCAGACTTCAGCACGTTGAGAACAAACAAGGGCTTTCCATATTTGTTGATTATGCCCACAGCACTGATGCCTTGAAAAAGGTCCTTCAAACAGTAAGACAGTTCACGAAAGGAAGACTGATCACTGTTTTTGGATGTGGGGGTGACAGAGATAAGGGCAAAAGGCCAGATATGGGGAGAGTAGCAGGCATGTATAGTGATTGTGCAATAATCACCTCAGATAATTCTCGGGGAGAGAGCCCGGCAAAGATTGCAGATGAAATTGAGACTGGAGTAAAAGAATCAGGATTAAAGAGGATTACATTAGATTTTTCATCTAGCGTAAGGGGCTATGAAATTATTTTGGATAGAAGAAAAGCAATCCATACTGCTGTCAAGATAGCTAACAAGGAAGGTGGAGACATTATCTTAATCGCTGGCAAAGGGCATGAACAGTATCAGATTATTGGAAATAGAAAGAGATATTTTAATGATATTAAGGAGGTTGAGCTTGCAACCAGTTAGGAGTTTTGTGGGTTTATCGTGTTTTTTTGAGTTTGCCTGCCTTGTTAAATCCCCCACAGGGCGTTCCCGATAAATCGGGAAATTTAACAGGGTGAATGTTGAAAACCTACGAACTTAAAAAACACAACAAACAACGTAAACACAACAAAAAGTAAGAAAATGGCCGCAAAATGGGGTGAAATAACCGTTAAGGAGGTATTGTCAGCAATCAATGGAAGGCAGATATCTGGCTCACCAAATGAATTCGTTACGGGTCTTTCAATTGATTCAAGAAAAATGACTCCCGGGCACATTTTCTTGGCCCTCAAGGGAGAGAGATATGATGGCCATAATTTTTTAACCAATGCAATTAGTGCCGGAGCTATGGGCGTAATTGTGGAGTCTGACACCACTATATCTAAAAAGCTTTTCGATAATAATCTGGTTGTAATTAACGTCTCATCTACCCTCAAGGCCCTGGGTGATTTGGCATCATGGTGGCGGAAGCAGTGGGGAGGAAAGGTTATCGCCATAACCGGAAGTAATGGCAAAAGCACAACAAAAGAAATGGCCGCCTCTATTCTATCTCTAAAGGCGAACACAGTGAAGACCCCTGGTAATTTCAATAACCTTATAGGCTTACCTTTGACGATTTTATTGCTACAAGAGCACCACAAATTGGCTGTTTTAGAGATGGGTATGAACAGGGCTGGTGAAATTGCAAGGCTCACCCAGATTGCTGACCCTGATATAGGACTGATAACCAATGTAGCAAGAGCCCATTTAGAGGATTTGGGTGATTTACATGGTGTAATGAGAGCCAAAGGTGAACTCTTAGGAATGATGTCTAAGGAGTCGACAGCAATTCTGAACGGAGATGATGGAGTATATGAACAGCTATCTCCAACATTTCAAGGGCAGATACTTACTTTTGGATTAGGCAAGACGAATCAGGTAAGGGCTGAAAAAATAAAAAAGATCGGAGACCGCGCCCAGGCCTTTAATATTTGCATAAAGGGCGAGAAAATACCTGTCAAAATAAATTATCCAGGTATCCATAATGTCCTCAATGCATTAAGTGGAGCGGCTATCGCATTTTGCTTATCTTTATCAAACGAATTAATTACCCAGGGTTTAGAAAGTTTTAGGTCACTTAAGGGTCGTTTTCATTTTATAGATTTGAATGGTGGCATACGGATTATTGACGATACCTATAATGCAAACCCATCATCTCTCAGGGCGGCTCTGCAGACCATTAAAGGCTTGGTAGGGAAGAAACAGGGTTTGGTAATAGGGCTTGGAGAGATGATGGAATTAGGCAAAGAATCCTCCAAATACCATTTTGGTGCGGGTCAGCTGGTAGCTGATATGGGAGCAAGATATTTAGTTGTAATGGGTGAACATGGGCGAAATGTTATAGAAGGGGCATGTAAAGGGGGTATGGACAGAAAGCAGACACATATTGCAACTACTCATGCTGAGATGAGTGATTCAATAAAGGCACATATACAAAAGGGTGACATTCTTTTCATGAAGGGTTCAAGAAAAGTAGCCCTCGATAAGGTGGTTGAGGCTGTGAGTGAATATTTTGGGCTAAGCAAGGGATAGAAGAATGCTCTATAAACTGATTTATATGTTTCATGCTGATTATTCCTTTCTGAATGTGTTTCGATATATAACATTCAGAACTATCTATGCAACCTTGACTGCGCTTATCCTTTCTTTACTTCTTGGATACTGGATCATTCCACGGTTAAGCAGGCTTCAGATTGGTCAGTATATCAGAGAGGATGGACCTCCAAACCATAAAAATAAAGTGGGAACACCAACCATGGGGGGATGCTTTATATTGATTTCAGTGTTTATATCTTCAATCCTTTGGATGGATCCAAAAAATATGTATGTCTGGCTGGTCTTACTTGTTACTTTTCTTTTTGGTGCTATTGGCTTTTTGGATGATTATCTTAAGGTAACAAGAAAGAGCAGTAAGGGCTTAAGAGGGTGGTGTAAATTTTCCATGCAGGCCGGAATTGCCGCCCTTGTTGGAATAGCCCTTTACAAGTACACTGGTTTTGATTCTAAGCTAAGTTTCCCCTTTATTAAGAGTTTTCTCCCTAACATTGGGATGTTTTACATTATTTTGATTATTTTAGTTGTTGTCGGTGCATCCAATGCAGTTAATCTCACCGATGGATTGGATGGTCTCGCTATAGGGCCGATCATTATCGCTTTCCTTAGTTTTCTTGTGTTTTCTTATCTTACTGGACACATAAAGATTGCCCAATACCTGCAGATTCCATATGTAAGTGGCGCAGGAGAACTTTCTGTGTTTTGCGGCGCTGTGGTAGGAGCAGGTATGGGGTTTTTATGGTACAACACCTATCCCGCTCAGATATTTATGGGAGACGCAGGCTCTCTTTCGTTGGGTGCTGCCTTAGGGATGATAGCAGTGATTAGTAAGCATGAAATAACACTTATCTTGGTTGGTGGCCTTTTTGTGGTTGAGGCCTTATCAGTAATTTTGCAAGTAAGTTTTTTTAAAATAACTGGTGGTAAGCGTGTATTCAAAATGGCCCCTCTACATCATCATTTTGAACTCAAAGGATGGCCAGAGCCGAAGGTGACCATTCGGTTCTGGATTATTGCGATTATGCTTGCTCTGCTTTCGATGAGCACACTCAAGTTAAGGTAAATAATTGAAAATTGAAAAAAATGTTCTGGTGGTAGGACTTGGTCAGAGTGGACTTGCAGCGGCTCAATGGCTTGTGAGGCAAGGGCCTCAAGTGGCCGTGAGTGAAAAAAGAAAGAAGGCTGATTTTAATAAGGATGTTGTGGCTGATCTTTTGCGATCAGGAGTAAAACTTGAATTTGGTGGGCACAGGATAAAAACCTTTTTAGTGTCGGATTTAATTGTTGTAAGCCCTGGTATCTCACTTGATATCGAGCCACTTGCTCAGGCCAGGGATCAGGGAGTTCCCATAATAGGAGAGATAGAGCTTGCGAGTAGATATTTAAAAACACCATGTATAGCTGTAACTGGAACAAATGGTAAATCAACGGTTGTAAATTTAATAGGTGAGATGCTCCGTAAGGGGGGGAAACGCGTATTTGTTGGCGGAAATATTGGCAGACCACTTACGCAGTATATAGCTGGAGAACAGGAGGTTGATTATGTGGTATTAGAGGTAAGCAGCTTTCAACTTGATACCACCCAAACCTTTTCCCCTCTCATGGCCCTGATTCTTAATATAAGCCCTGACCATCTTGATAGATATGCAGATTATACCTCCTATGTTAGGTCTAAAGAGAGGGTATTTGCAAACCAAGGTCCGGAGCAGATCCTCATATTAAATGATGATGATCCCTGGCTAAGAAAGGAGCAGCCCAAAAATGGACCTACAGTATATAGGTATGGATTGGAGAGTAAACCTGTGCGGATTGCAGCTTTAGAAAATGGTGGTATAGCGGCCAAACTTCCAGGGGAGGAGATGATTAAATTTCACTTGGAACAATTTTCATTGCCAGGAAACCATAATAGAACAAATTTGATGGCTGCAATTATACCATGTTTAATCCTCAAGATACCTCCGGCTGCTATACAAGAGGTAATCGATCATTTTCAGGGGCTGCCCCATAGGATTGAGCGTGTAGATACTGTACAAGGTATACCTTTTTATGATGATTCAAAAGCTACGAATATAGATGCAGCTATCAAATCTATTACCAGTTTTTCAAAACCAGTTGTCTTGATTGCTGGGGGCAGAGATAAGGGTAGCGATTATCATCAGTTTGTCGGGGCAGTGTCTGAAAAGGTAAAACGGGCTGTTTTACTAGGGGAGGCAAGTAATCTTTTATCAGAGGCGTTTGGCAATAAAATATCCTGGAACATGGCAAACAGTATGATTGATGCGGTATCTCTTGCATTTAATCAGGCTCAGAAAGGAGATGTGGTTCTCCTCGCACCAGCATGCGCCAGTTTTGACATGTTTAAAGACTTCAAGCACAGGGGAGAGGTTTTTAAAGAAGCGGTGAGGAGCTTAAAAAATGGTGTCAAAGAAAACAGCTAATTATAGCTATGATCCTTTTATTCTCATCGCTGTTCTCCTGTTGATTGGTATTGGACTCATTGCGGTTTTTTCTGCCAGTTCAATTCTTGCTGAAGAGAGATATGGAGATCACTATTACTATCTTAAAAGGCAGGGGGTATTTTGTCTTTTTGGGCTTTTTCTTATGATATTGGTAAAGAATATTAACTACCTTTTATATAGAAGACTGGTCTACTTTTTTTTGGGATTGAGTTTCATTTTATTGATTTTACTGTTTGTGCCAGGCTTTGGAGCGAAAGTGGCAGGAGCTCAGAGATGGTTTCGGTTTGGCTTTATCTCAATCCAGCCATCTGAGACAGTAAAGCTATCTTTGGCAATTTTTGTGGCCTACAGTATGAGTAAAAACGTTGAGAATATGGGGACTCTCTTTCACGGGCTTTTACCACACTTACTAGTGGCGTCAATCTTTATAATACTTATTCTTCTCCAACCAGATCTTGGAACAGCGGTCATTATAGGGATGTGGATGTTAATCCTTCTTTTTATAGGTGGAGTGCATGTAGGGCAGCTCATTGTCCTGTTAGGCCTCCTGACACCTATTGTTTTTTACCTGATCTCCCACACCGCGTATAGGCTTCATCGTTGGTGGGCATTTTTAGACCCATGGCAGGATCCTCAAGGATTTGGTTTTCAGATAATCCATTCTTTTTTAGCCTTTGGTTCAGGTGGATTCTCAGGAGTAGGACTTGGCAATAGTAAACAAAAACTTTTTTATCTCCCAGAGCCCCATACCGATTTTATTCTGTCAATCATAGCTGAGGAGATAGGGTTTATAGGGGTGAGTGCCTTATTGATTCTGTTTACTTTTGTTATAATCCGGGGAATCAAGATTGCGTTAAATGCGCCCGAGCTTTTCGGGACGTATCTTGCACTGGGGATAAGTTGTATGCTGGCAGTACAGGTAATAGTTAATATGGGCGTGGTAATGGCCCTTTTGCCAACCAAGGGGCTAACACTTCCCTTTATAAGTTATGGTGGTTCCTCTCTTGTTGTTAATCTTATAGGTATGGGAATATTAATGAATATATCAAAAAAAACCTTGGATGGGCCGGGGGAATTACAAAGGACATGATTTAACCAAATGAGTGGTGATGAAGGACAGAGAGCTAAGGATAAT
>JAFDDS010000025.1 GCA_019310745.1 Deltaproteobacteria bacterium
GTGAAAAGGACTTTGGGTTCAAGGGCAGTACGTTTCACAGGATCATCCCGAACTTCATGCTTCAGGGTGGCGATTTTACCAATCATAACGGGACAGGTGGTAGGTCGATCTACGGCAGCAAATTTGACGATGAGAATTTCACGCTCAGCCACACGAACCCTGGGACTGTTTCAATGGCAAATGCGGGTCCCAATACGAATGGCTCGCAATTCTTTATCACCACCACCAAAACTGCCTGGCTTGACGGCAAGCATGTGGTCTTTGGAACGGTAACCGACGGCATGGATGTGGTCAAACACATAGAGGCATTGGGATCAGCGAGTGGACAACCCTCGAAACAGGTTCGCATCAGAGATTGTGGTCAACTGTCAACTGAATAACACGATGGTGATGACAGGTCGTCATTTGATGAAAGAATTATGTTAATAAAGGATGACAGGGGAAGGTATTTTAGACGAAAAGTGTAACCTATGTATCCGGACTATTTTGTAACCTATGTCTCCAACTTTACCAAACAGTGTATAACCATTCACTGCACATAGACAGCTCGTAAGTTCGCCGCCAATGAGTTCAATCATTATGCCTCTAAACAAAAAAGGTTCCAAGAATGAAAGATTCAACAGACCTTATCAGATTCACTGACTGTTATGATGAGATCAACGGAAAAACCGTGAAAACAATCAATCCTCCGGTTTACAACGGCTCAACCGTATTATTTAAAAGTTATGAAGATCTTCATCAGGCAAATTTGGGAGAATACGGCGGAATCACTTACGGAACAGACCGTCTTCCGACGCAGAGAATTTTTGAAGAAACCCTCAGAAAACTTGAAGGCGGGTATCTTACCAGGGCTTTTCAGTCAGGAATAAGCGCCATTACAAATACGCTGCTTGCATTTACAGAAAGCGACGACCATATTCTTGTCTGTGAAAATGTTTACGGTCCTACCGTGCGTTTCTGCAATAAGATACTTTCCAAATACAATGTGGGGGTCACATTTGTTCCTTCTGCTGTTGGTACGGATATCGCCGGATATATCAGGCGTAATACAAAGCTGATATTCCTTGAATCGCCGGGATCAAATACATTTGAAATTCAGGATATTCCTGCTGTTACGGAGATTGCCCGTGAAAAAAATATCATTACTGTACTTGATAATACCTGGGCAACACCTCTCTATCTGAAACCATTGGAACTGGGTGTTGATATATCAGTCCAGTCGGTCACAAAATATATTTCCGGTCATTCCGATGTGCTGCTGGGAGCTGTTACGGTGAATGAGAAATATTCAGAAGCATTTGACAATTATTACAGTATAATGGGAATTTTTTCATCACCGTATGACTGTTATCTCGCACTTCGGGGTCTTAAAACGCTGGCAGTACGTCTGAAACAGCATGAAAAGTCCGCACTTAAAATCGCACGATGGCTCGAAACAGTTGGCATGGTGAGTAATGTTATCCATCCGGCATTACCGGGACATCCCCAGAACCGTATATGGAAGAGAGATTTTGCCGGTTCTTCCGGCCTTTTTGCTTTCACATTCAAGGAAGACTTTTCGGAAGATAAAATTGCTTCTTTTATAAATTCGCTTAATCTTTTCGGTATCGGTTACAGTTGGGGAGGTTTTAAAAGTCTTATCACTGCCGGAAAATACAGACGTCCTGCAGGTTCGGAGTATTCAGGGAAAACTGTAATACGTCTGAATATCGGTCTGGAGGATACCAAAGATATAATGAATGATCTTAAAAAAGGATTTGAAGCTCTGAAATAAACCGCTTTTCTACCAATAAAAAGGCATGAACCCGGCGCTGCACCCGACCGCTATTCTGCTGGCGCCCTTCGACAATCTCAGGACTTTCAGCTCCTTCGACAAACTCAGGGCTTTCAGCTTCATAGCGGCAGGTGAGCTTGGTCGTTATATTCTTTAATAAAAACAAGGGACGGATTATTATCATGGATAAAAAACGATTTATAAAAATTGGTGCGGTTGTAATCGGGATTTTCATATTTGGGATACTTTTATTTTTGATGGTTAATTCTTATTCAATGAATCGGATGGTTGAAAATGAAATTGAAGAACTTATTTCAGAAGCAAAAAATATAGGAGTTATGACTTATTCGGTAAAAGATATTGAGGGTCTTCCCGACCCTGTTCAACGATATTTCCGATATGCCCTGAAAGACGGTCAGGAATATATCAGATTTGCCAGCATGAAAGCTGTAGGAAAATTCAGAAGACCTCTTCAGAAACAATGGACAAAAATGGCTACCCGCCAATATTTCATTACAAAGCCCCTCGGAATGATATTTGACGCTGTTATGAAACAAAATTCTGTCATGTGGTTTGATATTCGGGACAAATACTACCGGAAGAAAGGCGGAATGTTCGTAAATATATTATCGGGGTTTAATGTTCTTAATGAATCTGATGTAAAAGAACTTAATAATACTACATTTCTTCGCTGCATTGGCGAAGCAGTGATGTTTCCGACATGTTTGCTCCAGAGTGAATACATAAAATGGGAACCGATTGATAAGAATAGTGCTAAAGCCATCGTAACTGACGGCAATAATAAAGGGATTTATAAGTTTTATTTTAACGATGTAGGCGAAATTGTGAAATATGAATCAGATGACCGTTATGACAGAATTGACGGTAAATTTCAGAAAGTAGGGTCTGTTGCTGTCAGAAGTCATTATAAGGAAATCGATGGTATTAAAGTGCCTACAGAATTTCTAATCACACGAATTCTACCAGACGGTACTCATGAGGAATTTTGGAAAGGAGAAGTTACAAACATCCACTATAACATGCTAAAGAAATAATAGGAGAGCGAAGTATTTCAGATAGTGCTAACTACTTGATTAATATGAATACAACAGGATGCAGGCTGACACAAAAAACCGGCGAGATTTTATAGCAGATCGAAATGTCTTTTTCGGCTTTTTGTGCAGCTGATCCTGAGCGTTAACCCAAATATTGGAATGAACATATGAGAGAAATTTTTCCTGATCCGATAAAGAACCTTCCCAAAGCAGATATTCCGCTGAAGGGCCTTACCGCCTATCTCTCTCAATCCAAAACACACCAGATTCTTTTTATGCAGTTTAAAGAAGACATAGAATTACCAGAGCATTCCCACGAAAGCCAGTGGGGGATTGTTCTTGATGGGAGAATTGATTTAACGGTTGACGGCGTAGTAAAGACTTACTTAAAAGGTGATCGCTACTTTATTCCGTCTGGGGTGAAACATTCAGCAAAAATATACATAGGATATGCGGATATCACGTTTTTCAATGAAAAGGATCGTTATAAAACGAAATGACAGAAAAAATAAGAATAGATTCCCTTGATCATTTGGTTTTGACGGTAAGAGATATTTCAAGAACGAGTTCTTTTTACAGGCAAGTACTTGGCATGCAGGAAATTTCCTTCGGTGGAGATCGAAAAGCATTAATATTTGGAAGTCATAAAATCAATCTGCATGAATATGGGAAGGAAATTGACCCAAAAGCTGAGCATCCTACGCCGGGTTCCGCTGACCTGTGCTTTATAACTCCCACTCCTATTGAGGAAGTTGAAAAATATATCCGAACATGCGGAATTAATATTGTGGAAGGGCCTGTCCGAAGGACTGGAGCAAAAGGCACGATTTTATCAATTTACCTCCGTGATCCTGACGGCAATCTCATTGAGCTGTCAAATCACATAGAATCCAAAGAAGAAAATGAAAAGGGTTAACCAGACACTCCTGCGGGTGGGAAGAAGCGCGGGGGCTTTACGGGCAAGGCTTTTGGCCCGCCGCTGAGTTTTACGTTAGCCCCCTAAATTGGTAGCGGGCAGTTCGATATTTATCAAAAAAACAGAACCACAAATAAGGAGGAAAAAGAAAATGATTGAAAGTCCATTGGAATTAAGAAAAAACCATAGTGTACAATTCGAAAAATATAAAGAACTTATGCCTGAAATCGGTCATGCTTATGATGTGTTGCCAGAGAAGGTTTTTAAAGATGGAAAAATAGCCGCAAAAATAAAGCGATTAATGGCACTTACTGGGTCATTGGTGCACGGTTGCCCAGCTTGCATTCTTTTTCAGACGGAAAAAGCTTTAGACCTTGGGGCGGATGTGGAAGAGATACTAGAGTCCTGCGCTGTTGCAATTAGCCTCGGCGGTACAATGGCGGCTGGTGAAACGACAAGGGTGATTCAACATTTAACTGAATTAGGCAAGATCTAGCTTTATGTCGCCAGAACTTGAAAAAGATGATTGCTGCTTAATATTCTAGAAAGGTCTTGTTTGAAGGGCGTATGCAGGAAGCCTTGGGGCGCTAACCATTCGCTCAACCAGACCCACTGATCGTGGGCCGGTTAGTTAATCGTTGGGCGGCCATGCCTCGGCTTTGCGGCAATGGTGGTTTCACAATAAGCAAGTCCTTGAGAGGGAGTCAATATCATGGATGATGGATTTAACTATGACCCTATGTCCGCGCCGCGCTACACCGGGGTTGCGACCTTCATGCGCGCGCCACTGGTTTACGACCCGTCCAAGTTGGATATCGCACTCATTGGTGTGCCTTTCGATGGCGGTGTAGAAAACCGTCCCGGCCAGCGTCACGGGCCGCGTGATATCCGCAACATGTCGAGCTTGATCCGCACCGTCCATCATGTCACTAGGGTTAACCCGTACAAACTTTGCCGTGTTGCTGACATGGGCGACGTTCCAATTACTAACACTTTTAATATCGAGGCGAGTCATGCCGATATCACGGAGTTCTATCGCAGGGTGCACGCCGCAGGAGCGGTGCCGCTGAGCGCGGGGGGCGACCATTCGGTCAGCCTGCCGATTTTGCGTGCGATTGCCGCGGATAGCCCTGTTGGCATGGTGCATATCGACGCTCACACCGACACCTGTGACGAGGAATTGGGCTCTAGATTCACCCATGGCACACCGTTCCGACGGGCTGTAGAAGAGGGGCTCCTTGATCCCAAACGGACGGTGCAGATCGGCATCCGTGGTGCCCAGAACACGGAGGAAGGGTGGGCTTTTTCTCTTGAATCTGGCATGCGCGTCATCTTCATTGAGGAGTTTACCAAGCTGGGTGTTGAGGCAACGATTGCTGAGGCGCAGCGTGTGGTAGGGAATAGCCCTACCTATATCTCCTTCGACGTAGACAGCCTCGACCCGGCATTCGCTCCTGGTACGGGGACACCAGAGGTTGGAGGGATGACCACTATCGAGGTGCAGACGTTGTTGCGGGGTCTTCGTGGTCTTGATTTGATCGGAGGCGATGTGGTCGAGGTATCACCGCCATTTGACCCCTCGGGAAACACTGCACTCGTTGGTGCCACGATGATGTTCGAGATTCTGTGCATTCTGGCTGAAGTGGTCGCCCGACGAAAGAAGTCGAAAGGGAAATGAACAGTCGGAGACATAGGTAACAGAAAAGTCTGGATACATAGGTTACACTTTTCTACAAAAATATCTACCTCTCTTATCCATCATTAACATGATCCTGTCTTCAAATAATCTTAAGATTTTTTTACCTAATTATGCTTTCTTGCTCGTCTCCTGCTCCTTTTTTTTATTACTAATTCTTTCATCTGCAAGCCTGTTAGCTATTTCATATGTCGGCTCATTATGCTCTTTAGAAACTGCGATGATTGTGTCGATTTTTTCCTCTATTTCCTCCACCTTCTTTATTCCTTCCTCTGGTGTGCTGTGCTTTGACTCCATATAAATTGCAATAAGCCCACCTGCATTTATCACATAATCTGGCGCGTAACGTATTCCTTTTTCATGCAGAATTCTTCCATGGTAATTTTCTTCTAATTGATTGTTGGCAGAACCTGCGACTATTTTACACTTGAGTTTTGGAATAGTCTCATCATTTATTATGGCACCAAGACCACATGGAGCAAAAATATGACAATCTACCGAATAGATTTCTTCTGTGTGCACCACCGTTGCTCCAAATTCTTGAGAGACTCTTTTAGTGAGTTCTTCCCTCATGTCTGCAACGATAAGTTCAGTTTCTTCTTTGTGCAACTCCTTAGCCAGATTATACCCGACATGCCCTACTCCCTGTATTGCGACCCTTAAACCTGATAAGTTAGAACTTCCGTATACATCCTTTGCACAAGCCCTCATCCCACAAACCACACCATGGGCCGTAAATGGAGAAGGATCGCCAACCTCTTTGGATATTCCCGCTACATGCTCTGTTTCTTGGTGCATTATTTTTGCGTCCTCAATTCCAATCCCCATATCTTCCCCTGTTATAAATCCTCCCTTAAATGTCTCTACGCATCTCCCATGGGCACGTAGAAGTGCCTCGGTTTTCTGCTCAGGTTTCGCAATGATCACTGCCTTTCCACCCCCTGCATCTAAACCTGAAATAGACGATTTACGGGTCATGCCTTTCCCAAGCCTCAACACGTCGATGAGCGCTTCTTCCTCGTCACGATAGTTCCACAGCCTGGTACCGCCCCAAGCTGGTCCCAATGTAGTGTCATTAATGGCTATTATGGCCTTTAGACCTGCCCCTTTGTCGTAAAAGAATGCAACCTCTTCACAACCGTAGTTTTCCAATTTCTCGAATAGCATCGACATACGACCTCCTTTATATATTTAAAAATTCACAAAATACACACGCATTATTCTTGGTAGTTCATTTATAAGAGCTTCCTTTTAGGTAAAAATAATCTAAAATATCATCAGTCATGTGTCAATGAAAATGCATTGTAAAATATAGCCAGTTAAATTTGATGTGGTTTAATGATAGTTTACGAAAAACGCTAATGGAGAGGGACTGAAAAGGGAGCGGTGTATAAGTTTGGGTGGTCTCAGAGTTTGATCTTTTCATCCATTTATAGTATTTATTGCTTAATGGCTACATTGGTAGAATGTAAAAATTTACATGATTATACAGATCCAAAGAGTTTTGTTTTTTTTAACCTTCTTGGTATTTTCCTCCTGTCCATCCTTGTTGGGTGTGCTGTAATCCCCTTTCCTTATCTGTGGATTGGCAATATCGATCAAGTGAATTTCAGCGAACCATCAGGAATTGCTTTTCATCCTGGGCGCGGAACTTTGTTTGTCGTCGGGGATGAAGGTGATGTTTGCGAAATCCAAAGAGATGGAACCTTGGTAAAGCAGAAAAGGATTCTTGATGCTGATTTCGAGGGAATAACATGTAACCCTTTATCTGGCTTTCTATATATAGTGATCGAAGGAGAGGAAAAAATCATCGAGGTGGATCCTAATAATTTCAGAGTAGTGCGGGAATTTTCAATCGATAGGGTTTTCCAGGGAGCAGTTGTTCTTACACCTGGGGGTCATGGTATTGAGGCAATCGCTTTTGTACCTGATTTAAACCACCCGGAAGGTGGAACATTCTATATTACCAACCAATGTTTTGATCTAAATGATAAGGAAAACCCATCTGCTATCTTTGAACTTGAAGTTCCTCTTAGGAGTAGTTCTCATGGAGGCAATAGAGCAAAGATCGTAAAGTATTTACCTTTTAAGACCATTGACCTTTCTGCATATGTTATGAGCGATGCAACAAATACTCTCTTCGAAATCACAACTGAAGGGAAAATTCTCAAGGCCTACGGCTTCCCAGGGGATAACCAGGAAGGAATAGCAGCGGACACAAAAGGATTCCTTTATATCGCCCAGGATTCAGGAGGAATAATCAAAATCAAATGGAAC
>JAFDDS010000026.1 GCA_019310745.1 Deltaproteobacteria bacterium
GCTATCCTGCTCGCCATAACGCCTGCCTCAATTGCCTTGTTCACCTCTTGGTAGAATTTCATAATGATCTTAAGCATGAGAAACTGCTTCTCTATAGAGCAATACGAATCTATTTCGTGGTATGCATGTTGTTGAAGATAGTCTTCTCTGATCATTCTGGCTACCTCTAAAAAGGCTCTGTCTGATTCTGGTAACGCGTCCTGACCAACTAACTGCACAATCTCCTGCAACTCGGACTCTTTCTCAAGAAGAGCCATCATCCTTCCTCTAAGGATTTGGAATTCCTTGTCTATATTATTATCATACCATTCCTTAACAAAGTCCAAATAGAGTGAATAACTGGTCAACCAGTTGATGGCAGGAAAATGTCTCCGGTCTGCCAAGTTTGTGTCTAATGCCCAGAAGGCACTTACAACCCTCAAGGTATTTTGCGAAACCGGTTCAGAGAAATCACCTCCTGGCGGAGATACAGCCCCAATAATTGAAACCGATCCAAGTCTCTTTTCTTTCCCTAATGTTATTACCCTGCCTGCCCTTTCATAGAAGTCAGCAAGCCTTGTGCCTAGATAGGCTGGAAAACCCTCTTCGCCCGGCATCTCCTCAAGCCTTCCTGAAATCTCTCTCAGCGCCTCAGCCCATCGTGAGGATGAGTCAGCCATCAGGGCTACATCATATCCCATATCCCTATAATACTCAGCAATTGTGACTCCTGTATAGATAGATGCCTCTCTGGCTGCCACTGGCATATTCGAGGTATTGGCAATTAAGGTGGATCTTTCCATTAATTTCTCTCCGGTGTTCGGATCATCCAATTTTGGGAAGGTCAGCAACACCTCTGTCATTTCATTCCCTCTTTCTCCACAGCCGACATAGACTACAACCTGGGAATCAGACCATTTTGCCAGCTGATGCTGGCTCACCGTTTTACCAGTTCCAAAGCCCCCAGGAATTGCAGCCGTGCCCCCTTTGGCGATAGGGAAAAAGGTATCATAAATCCTCTGGCCTGTTAACAGCGGTACTTCCGGGTCAAGTTTTTCTTTTAAGGGCCTTCCTATCCTTACCGGCCACTTTTGTTTCATCATTAATTCATGCTTTTTTCCGTTCTCATCAAGAATAGCAATAATGTCATTAACCGTAAAACTCCCGCTTTTAATCTCCACCACTTTACCTTTTATGCCCGGTGGAACCATTACCTTATTTAATATAACCTTTGATTCCTGAACCTCCCCGATGTAGTCCCCTTCAACAAGCTCGTCACCCTTTTTAACGAGTGGGTTGAAGTCCCATTTTTTTTCAGGATCCAAGCTGGGAACGTTAACCCCTCTCGTTATGTAATCCCCTGCCTGGTTTTTAATTCCAACCAAAGGCCGTTGTATCCCATCATAGAAATTGGTAATAATTCCCGGACCAAGCTCCACTGAGACAGGGGCGCCGGTCCTCATGACCTCTTCCCCTGGTTTAAGCCCGGTGGTATCCTCATAAACCTGTACATACGCCAAATCCGCTACGAGCTTTATTGTCTCTCCCATGAGGCCTTCCTGACCAACTCTCACAACCTCATACATCTCGCAACCTCGTATATCTTTGGCGATTACGAGTGGGCCGGCAATGCTCTTGATCTTTCCTGTTTGTTGATCTGCCATAATTCCCTCACTATGCTATTTCAAATCCAATAGTTCTTTTAATAAGCTCCCGCATAGGGTCGCCCTTAGAGATCAAAGGGCCACCACTATCCGGAATCTGTAAAATTATAGGCATTATACCCTTCCTGAATCTATCCATCTCTTTTAATATATCCCTTATTTCTTCGGCTATCTTTTCAGTAATCAATATCAAGGCGGTGCTATCCTCAAATAGACCTTTCAGTATTCCTCTAATATCTTCCTGCCTACTATCCTCAATCAAAAATGTTTTTTTTATGCCTGCCAGTCTGAAACCATAAATTGTGTGCTTATCTCCGATCAGTGCAATTTCCATCATTTCCTCGCAAGTGCTTCTCTGATTTCATCCCTCTCCAGGTCAACCTCGGTACTCCTCACAATAGTCAAAAGGTTTTTTACCTCTGTATCCTTTGATACAAGAAACCCGACGAGGGGTCCTGAACCAAAGGGCTTTTTCTTTCTAATGTCTTCTGCCTTTTTGAGCACCAGATTATCAAGCGCCTGCTCAAAAGCTAAAATAGAGCCAGTTTTCTCATGCTCCTGCTGAGCGCTTAATAGGGGTTCAAAATATAGTGTGTCTTCCAGAAGAGGAATGAAGTCTGACAAATCCTCTTCGTCAAAAGCAGAAAGCAATGCAATCAGGGCTGTGCAATCAGGGATTAAAAAAGGATTGATGTCTTCTAATAAAAGTCCGTCATTTTTTGCCCTCAAAATAATTTTAATATTGTGCGTTTCAACACATACCCCTATAAACTCTCTGAATTCTTTGATTCCTTTTATCTTCAAAACCTTTAACCATATATCCTCCCAGAAAATTCTATCCAATGAGGCCTCTAAAAAAAAGAGATTCTTAGTCTCATTATATTTACCCAGTCCATCTATCAGCGATTGATAAGGGGTCTTTGCCAAGAGAGCAACACAATCATCCATACTTTCTGCATCGATGAGGGTCTTAACAAAAGCAACGTCCAGTTCGCCTCCCTCAATAAAGGAATCCGCTATTTCATCTTTTTTCTTTGCGTCTCCATGAATTCCTCTCATAACAGCTCTCAAATTGATAACATCCCACTTCTTGAGGAGATATTCTTTTATTGGCCATGCCCCTTTGGGAATAATTGTGGATATCTCCCTCCCTAAAGAAGAAAGCTCTTCTAAAACAGCCTTCTCCAATTCTTTTGAGTCACTCACCGCCCCTTCTGAGAGATAAGGAAAATAGTCTGTTCCCTCTAAAAGAGATGCTATCTCTCCAGGCGATGTACATCCCCATAAATCCTCCCATCTTGATGAGGAAATAAACTTCCCCTCTTTTGCCATTATCTTTGCATTAACATAAAGGTATGAAAGGGTGTCTCCAATCATATCTTGTCCCCAAATAGAATCTTGGCCACATCTACCCTTAGGTTCCCTTTAAGCTGATTAAGTTTAGTTTCAAGGGTGTTATCAACCTCCACTTGCTTTTCCAAATCCCTCACAACTACACCCCCGAGGCACTGGATAGTATCTCCAGTTAAAGACAGAGAAATCTCTCTTCCTGTCCTCTTCTTAACTGATTCACGTGCTTCTCTCAGCGTCTCCTTGTTAAAGGCTTTACTATCCCTGTGGTTAAAAACCAATTCAAGCTTGTTTCCAACAACAATTTCAGAGGCAGAGACAATCAGGTTAAACACAATATCCTTATATGTAAGGTTATCTCGTTTCCCCTTTTCAGCCAATTCTTCCAAAGCCTTTTTAGCGGCGTCAAATGAAGCAACAATTGCTTCTTCCTGGGAATCCATCCTCTTTCGTCTCACGTTAATGCGAGCTTCGGCAATTATTTTTTGCCCTTCGAGGGAGGCAACTCTTTTCCCGTTTGAAAGGACTCTCTCTGTCTCTCTCTTTGCTTTTTCCTGAGCAGCTTTTGTAATAGTATCTGCCTCTTCTCGAGCCTTAAGAAGTGTCTCAGATATCTCCTTCTCGGCCTCAGCCTCTATATGGGATATTATCTTATCAACCCCTTTATCTGACATGATTCTCCTTTTTCCCTAAAACAAGTGAGATAAAGTTAAAAGTGAGATAGGGTGCCTTATTCAAAAATCGATATCGTTAGGCACTTTTTTACTCTTACCCACCCATAATCTTGGTTCCAACAAAAATCAGAATGGCTATAAGGAGACCAAAAATAGCAAATGTCTCTGCCATGACAGCAAGAACAACTGCCTGCCCGAACGTTTCCGGCCTCTTGGCTACAGCACCCATGCCACTGGCAGCAATAGCTCCCTGGGCAATAGCCGTAACACTGCTTAAACCAATCACAATGCCCCCTCCAAGCGCGGCATAGCCCATGCCAACAGGGATTTCTTTAATCTCTGCCCCTAGCACGCCTACACCAATGAGGATCAAAACAGCCCCCAAAAAACCATATATTCCCTGTGTTTGTGGCAGGGCCTGGAGAACTAAAACAGGTCCAAACTTTTTTGGATCTTCTGATATAACACCTGCTCCTGCAATACCGGCCAAACCGACTCCAATTCCCGAGCTAATTGCTGCCACACCCATGGCAATCGCCGCACCAATAATTGCCAATACTATTCCTGATGATAATTCCATACAAACACCTCCCTTTTATTTAATCACTACTACTTCATACCTTGTCTCAAGGGGTTTAAACTCAGCGCCCCCGCTTTCAAAAAATTTGGTAAACAATTCTACATAATGCAGTCGGAGCCCATGCACAAAGCTCCCCATTGCATTGATGACAAAATTGAATAGATGTCCAACAATAAAGACAACGATAGCAAAAAAGGTTCCGATTGAGCTGCCAGCATAAAGCATGTTTGAAAGGACATTAACTGTCATAGCAATCCCTGTCGTGCACAAGCCCAGAGCCATAAGTCTTGCGTAAGAAAGAACATCCCCCATGAATCCAGTTACTTGAAACATGGCCATAGCCTTATGTCCAAGGAAAAGCAGTATGAATGAGATGACTATAAATAGTAACCCTACCGACGTATAGCCTACTAAAAAGAAAAAGATGCCAGGCTGAGCAAACAAAAACCACAGATTACCAGTTAAGGCCTTCCATACCTCCCTTCTTTTTAGTCTATTCCAAACATTAATCACTACACCTACATTAACATGAGTCAGACCAATAATGAGGGCGATCAGCAAAAATGTTGTTACCTGGACCATGGGGTCAAATACCTGCATAGCTTTTAGTATAGGGAATTTGAGTCCAAAATCACCTAACCATCCCCCGGCAAGGGCGCCAATAATAATAGTAGCCACGCCTGCTGATGATAAAATAATGCCGGCATCCTTAATGAATATATTATATTTTCCTCCCCCTCGTACCAATAACAGACCCAAAACAAGGGCAATTACCCCATACATTGCATCAGTTAACATGATTGAAAAAAAGAGGAGAAAACCTGGAACTAAAAATAGAGTTGGATCAACGCCATTATAGGTTGGCATACCGTAAAGACGTGTTAATAGCTCAAAACTCCTAATGAATTTAGGATTTTTTAACATCACTGGCACATCATCCTTCTCTTCAGGATCCGATATCTCTACCACACATGCCCCATTGCTGACTTTTCCTATCTCCTGAGCGGCTTGGGCTGCTGAGTTTTCTGGAACCCAACCCTCAATAGCGACAACATGCTCCATTTGCGCAAACTTATTCTGGCTTTCCTCCCGTTGCCGCTCCATCACCAAAAGTTCTCGGTACTTTTCAAGCTCATTTCGCCATCTTTTCGCTATATCAACAACGATTGTCTCTTTTTTTGCCTTCTCTTCAGCCAATGCCACAATTCTTTTATTAATGGAATCTCTTGCCTCGTGTGGTGTTCCTTGTTGGCCCACTATTTCAATCCTCTCCCAGCTTATGCGGCGAAGATTGGCCAATACCAGCGATGCTTGTTCTTTGAGACAGATTAACAGTGTTACAAGCTTATTCTCAAGTGTCTCCCTTGTACCAAGATAAAAGTTACCTTTCGTCAATTCCTCTAATCTTTCCCGTATAGTATCAATCTCTTCTTTTGGAATACTGCCTAAAAAGGTTGACAAAAAATCTGATTCACCGACGTCTTTTAGGTCTATCTTTAAGTTTAATATCAGGTCCAATAGCCCCTTAACTCTCTCTGATTCTGCAATCTCTTCCTCGATTTTTTCCAATTCCTTAACTGGTTTTTTTGTCTCTTGCTCAATCTTTTCTATTATATCGTCAACGGTATTGATGAGCTCTTCGCCGTATACCTCTCTCGTTTCAATCCTTTTTGGCTGCATAGGCGCAAAAATCCCTTTTATAAAACCCTCTTTTTGTTCAGGATCATATCGCTCAAAAAGATCCAAAAATCGATTTATTGCTATATTAACAGCCGCTATTTTTCTGATATTTGTAGACGGGGGGTGAGGTTTTAGCAGGTTTTTCCAGGTAGGGTCTTCAAGTTTTTCAGAATAATTAGTGAGATGAATAGTGCCAAGCGCTTGTAGCCTTTTAATTATTTGATATCTCAATTCTTCTAAGGCGAGTATTTGTATCTTTTTCATCCGAATTGGTCGTAACATAATCTCTACCCTAATAATGAACGTAAAATAAACTCTTTGGCATTTTCCAGGTTCTTTTGGGCCTTCTTGCTAAGTTCTTGGGTTTCCTTTGCCCATTTATTAGCAATGTTCAAGCCCTCCTTTTTTGCCTCCTCTCCGGCATCCTCTCTCATCTTCTCAGCTTGTCTTTCAGAATTTTTCATCTTTTCGGCTAATAATTGTTCTGCCTCTGCCTTGGCTTTCTCGATTATGCGAATTGCCTCTCCTTTGGAATTCTCTATCCTCTCTTTTATCTCGGCTTCGGCCTTTTTTATCTTATGTAAGGATTCTAAAATCATGCTAAACCTCTAATACTAACTAATAATTTATAAAGGAACTGTTTTCGGCTATTTTAAAACGGAGAGGCCTTCAGTTTTTTTTTGGGATACGGCAGAATCGTTATTTGTCTCTTCTTTTAGATCTTTCATCTTGCAGTTACCCTCAAAAATGACCCCTTCTTCTAAGACCAGTTTTGGAGTCTTAATATTGCCAAAGAGTTTACCTGGGACAGTTATTTCGATCTTCTTTTCTGCAAATATATCACCATGAACCTCTCCGCTTATTATTATATCAGCAACATGAATCTGTGAGTTAATTACTGCGCTTTCCCCTACTATCAAAGTCCCATTTGAAAAAATCTCTCCAGAAATTTTTCCATCTACCCTGACAGCACCAGTAAAGGAAAATTTACCCTCAAATTCTGTGTCCCTACCTAAAAAAGCATTAATCTCATCTTTTGATTTTTTCATCGTTTACTTACCTCATCCATTTATTTACCAGCGGCTTAATACCATGCTCTTGTAGACGATTGCAAGAAAAAATGTCTACTCAATAAGGGTGATTTTAAAAAGTTTTCTGAACTATCGGTTCTGTCTATTAATCATTCCTGAAACATAAATCTCCTCATGCTTATATTCATTACCAAACCCATAGCGGCCATAGTTGAAATTACAGAGGATCCACCATAGCTAAACAAAACTAATGGTATACCGACTACCGGGAGGAGACCGATTACCATGCTGACATTTATAATGAGATGCCAGAAAACTAATGCAGCAACGCCTACAACAATAAGGGTGCCAAACTTATCCTTGCTATTTTTGGCTATGTTGAGACACCATAGTATTAAAAACAGATAGACGAGCAAAATCATTGCTGAGCCTACAAATCCCCACTCCTCTGCTAACACAGAAAACGAAAAATCAGTATGTTGTTGGGGGAGAAAATGTAGTCTTGTCTGAGTCCCTTTAAGAAAACCTTTCCCCCAAAGAAGGCCTGAACCAATAGCAATCTTGGACTGGGTAACATGA
>JAFDDS010000027.1 GCA_019310745.1 Deltaproteobacteria bacterium
AATAATCAAAATTACAATATATACGGGTACACGAGATCTCATAAAACTATTTTACACATAAATTTAAAAGCTCCATCGACACTGAGTCGATGGAGCTTATGTTTAAATCTACTGAAAAATATGGGCCACGTACCCCTCCTGAAGGGGTGAATTACAATGAATAAATGCTACTCCCATCTTTATGATTTGTCAAGGGATATGTGTGTCAAGGGATATGTGTGTAAAGACCAGAGAGAAATGTCGCAGCTAAATGGTCTTCGGCCCCGAGGATCGGGATCTCCGCTCCGCTTCGACAGGCGGGATAAATAGAGGGCAGAGGCCAGGAAGCACAAATGAGGTAGGCTATTAAAAAAGAGAGTTCAAACGTACACGTAAAGCGAGGTGCCTTTGTGAAAGATATTTTTGAATGTAGGCATAAAAAAGGGCATTGTCATCGGCTGGAGAGCCTTTGAACAATGCCCTGTAAGAATCAGGCTATTACGCCTTTTTAGTTTTTATCTTCTTTTTTCCTGCCTTCTTTTCCTTGACTTCTATTTTTTTGACCTCACTGACTTCAGCCTTGGGGAGCGTGAGTTTCAAAACACCATCTTTGTAATTTGCATCTAATTCGTCCGTTTTGACTGTATCGGGAACTCGAAAGCTCCGCTCGAATGAACCGTAATGTCTTTCAATACGCTGGTAATTCTTATCCTTCTCTTCTGTTTCCTTTTTCTTTTCCCCTTTAATGGTGATGATACCATCAGTAAGGGTTACATTAAGATCCTTGACATCAATTCCCGGAATCTCACCACTAATCACATATTCTTTCTCTGTTTCAGATATGTCAAAATGAGGAACCACCATTTCCTCCCCTTTAAAAAGGGTAGGAAGCTCAAAGCTATTGAAGAATCGGTCAAAAATATCTATCTCTGGAACGACAGGCAGAAACCTTTGCCTTCTCGGTATTAATTGTAACATTGTTGTCATATTCGACACCTCCTTTCTTAATTCATCCTGCTTTATGCTATTAGTAATCATTCTTAATTAGAATACAAGTATATGAATGTATTTTTTTTATTTTTTTTTCAAATAAAAAGTGTGCGTTGATGGTAGTACTGGCGCAGATGTGAGCGTGTAGTTTTTAGCTGATAGTTCAAAGCTGACAGGGGAGATACATACAAAAGAGTGATGAAAGGGAAAAAATTGTTTTTATGCCACATCGTACAGAGCGGGAAAAATAGATCGAAAAACCGTGCATTTTCTGCATGATTCCATTTTCTCACGCCAGCTTTCTTGTGCTTGGCCATGGCACATCGTTCCATTAATAAACCAGCAAAGGTGTCCACCGTGAAATTCCCACGCAGGACATGTTTTCCTGATTTCCATGGGGCATTTTTTTATAACCCAACAGGGCTTCTGCTTCCTGTCTCGATTTCGCTTCATAGCAAAAAGAAAGAGCATCTGTCGCTCAATATGTACCGGAATATTTCTCCATCCCTGTTCGAAGCTCTGTATGGCTTTAAGAGAGGTTCCGAGCAGTTCTGCCAATTGGCTTTGCGTTTTTCCCAGTTGGCACCGAATTAAAGAAAACTCTTCTTTATCCACGAAGGTATACCTCCTTTGTTTCGTACTTATACCACAATGTGGTGAATGTAAAGAAGTTGTTGAAAAGAACTTGACAAAAATAACCGAAGCATTATTTTTAGTGTAGGCAATACCACAATGTGGTATTATGCAATGGTTTGCTTAATTACAAACAAACCGAAAAATAACCATTAATGGAGGAAGGAAGATGAAAAGATTGTTCGTACTGTTAGGAAGTCTACTGCTCGTTTCGGCTTTTGCTATGCCCCTATTGGCACACGGTCCTGGTTTTACAAGAGGCCCGCACATGATGGGACCCTGGGGGGCCGATTCAGGGTATTCTGGGCAGCATGAGAGAGGATACGGAAATGTGACAGAAGAGCAGCGGAGCAAACTTCAAGAGCTTGACCGGAAATTTTATAACGAAACCACAACGTTACGAAATGAGATTATGGCTATGTCAGATGAGCTGAATAACATGCTCAATAGGGCTGACCCTGATCCCGAAAAGGCAAAAACGCTTCAGAAAAGCCTCAGTGAGCTTCGAGCAAAGATGGATGAGAAGCGACTTGCCTATACACTCGAGACACGCACAATTATTCCTGAGTTTCGATCCAGGCACAGATATGAAGGGGGATACCGCCACCACAAGAGAGGCTACGGTTCAGGTATGGGCTATCATCCAGGTAGTTGCTGGAGATAAGATAACCAACGTCATGGGGGTGAACGATGTGTCGCCCCCATGATTGTAACACTCTGTGTTCTTTTACTGCATCACTGAACCTGGATAGAGCGTGTTGAGACTCATCGATTAAAAAAAAGCATTGACAACTGATTGCTGAGAGGTATCGTAACATACAGGAATTGTAGGTGTACAAAGGAGTGAAACATGGCACAAGAAAAGGGTTTGGTCACCAGCATTACCGAGGATGGGTGGGCGCAGGTTGAAACCGATAGAAATGATGCGTGTTCTCATTGCGATTCATGCCGTGTCTCGTTTGGATGCAATTCCGAGATGACCATCAAGGCTATCAACAGGGCTGGAGCTGGAGCGGGTGATCTGGTTTCCATACACCTCAGCTCAGGGACAATAATGAAAAGTGCTGCAATTCTCTATTTGATACCAGTAGCAGGCCTGATTTCAGGTGCTTTTCTGGGTGATGAGTTAAGCACGAGATTGGCCATGAGTGAAACGGGCGCTATTGCGCTCTTAAGCCTTGCCGGCTTCATCGTGGGTTATATAATAACCGCACTCATATCCAGATGGATGTCAGGTCGGCGCACGCTAAGCCCCACAATAACCCGTATCATACGGCGTGGTCTTGTGGCCCATGACTCTTCTCCAACGCCTTCAATAAAGAGCCCAAAGGACTACCCCACGATGTCTGACAATGCTGGATCATAAAACTTCAATGGCCTCCCAGAGGCAGACTCTCACCAAAGAAAAGAAAATATCGTAACATATTTCTCTATAAAAATACTCACCATCACCGTGAATTACGGGCTTCCTGTAAGTATGTAAGCTTGTAGTTGCTGATAGCCCATTCTGCGACAAAAACCTTGATATCTTTTGAAATTTAAGGCATTATCTCAAAAAAAGAACAAGGGGGTGGAACACATGCCAGTGATAACCATATCCAGAGAAATCTACAGCGAGGGCAGCTATATCGGGGAGAAGGTTGCAGAGGCCCTTGGCTACCATTTTGTAGACAAGAACACGATGGAAAAAGTATTTGCAGAGCACAGCATTGTTCAATTAGGCGAGGTGTATAACTCTGGGCCAGGATTTTGGGCACGCTTTGACGATATGAGGGCGACAACGGTCAAGTTTTTAAAACAGGTGATCCTTGCCCTGGCCAGCCACGGTAACATGGCGATAGTAGGCCGGGGTGCCTTTGCAGTGTTGTCTACTTTTGCAGATGTACTGAACGTGCGGGTACAATCCCCTTTCCCTGTGAGGGTACGGCGGGCTATGGAAAAGGAGAGAATAGCAGATCGTGGCAGGGCTGAGGCAGTGCTCAGGGAGTGGGATAGAGAGCGTGACGCCTTTGTCAAGACGTTTTACGATGTTAACTGGTATGATGCAACAGCAGCCAGTGCATTTGACCTGGTAATAAACACCGACAAGGTGCTCCCTGATGTGGCGGCTACCTGGATCATCCAGGCACACACAGAGCTGAACAAGAAAAAGCCCGGTAGAAAGCTTACTACTGGAACCATAGAGGTGGATACCGCCCTGGCCAGCACCGTTTCCGAAGTGTTGGGCTGTCATACCATCCATTAGAAGACATTCTATCACAAAAGCCTTACTTCTCTCTATGAGATGTGGGGCTTTTCGATTGGAAATTGATGCTCAACAAGTCCATAAAAGGGCCACGGTTATGCTAAAAAAACTTTTTCTTCACATTCAAATTGTTCTTAGCATTTTCTGCATTACCCCGTACCTTTTTGCTGATAGCTCTGAAAAAGAAGTCTTTAAACCTCCTGCGATCTATGAATCTACAACTTTTTCACAGGGGTCTAATACATATATCACAGTAGGAATTGGCGGACTGAGCGGGGATACAACCTATCAGATTGGGGGGAGGTATGTCACTCCATCTGGGAGCGGCACCTATCATTTTCCAATAAGCAAATTAGAGTTTCCCTTAGATATGTGGATGATTTCTGTTGAAGAAAGCAAAGAGTTTAAAAAAAATTGGAAGGTGAGCGTAGGTGCGAAAAAAAATTATACACGTGATGCAGGAAAAATGGAAGACTCAGACTGGTTGACTGTAGCGAATCCATCTCAGCTGGATGTATATTCCCAAAGCGATGCATATCTTGATGTATTAATACTGGGTATAAATGTTTCCTACAGGTTTTTTGAAAGGCCACACTGGTCACTTATTGCAGGAGTTGGATATCGTTACCAGAACTTTGACTACGAATGTAAGCTTAACCGACAATGGTCTCCCTCTGGCCTGTCAGGATATGATTACACAGGAGCTGGCAGTGTAGATTTAACATATGAAGTGACCTATAGCATCCCATATATTGAAATCGGAGCACAGTATATATTCAACAACAAATGGAGCTTCGACGCGAGCCTTGGTTACTCCCCAATTGTTCATGCAGAAGATTTGGATGTCCATGTGTTACGGGCCAAGGTTTCAGAAGGAAACTGCGATGGAGATGCTCTCTTGTTTTTGCTAAAAGGGCGGTATAATGTTTCACGCAGTTGGTTTATTGCTCTTCAACTTGATTATACGTATATATATACAGATGGGAGACAAGAACAATACACAGATGGGGCATGGAGTGCAACAATCGACCAAGAGATCACAAGTGAGAAGCTATTTGGTGTTTTATCTGCAGGATATGCATTTTAGATATTTTGCTTTTAATCGTAAAATTAAATAGTTATGAAATATATTTAAAGTAAATAATTATAATTATTATTTTACGGTGATCACCATTTTCACATTTTAATAATGCGGTATTTTTGCATAACCCATATTTTGCAAAGGTTGTACTGCTTCGTAAAGAATAATAACAAATGAAAGATCTCAAAGAGTGTGCAATAGAAATAGCACGAGAAGCAGGGATATTTCTCAAGGATAAGCTTAATTCAGTACATACAATAGATTATAAGGGAGAGATTAATCTCGTAACAGAAGTAGATAAAATCTCTGAAGAGATGATCACATCCAAAATAAATGCCCTGTTTCCCGATCATGATATCCTAGCGGAAGAATTTACTGATATAGACAGGGGATCCGATTTCAGATGGATTATCGACCCTCTGGATGGAACAACGAACTATGCCCATGGCTATCCCTATTTTTGTGTCTCTATTGCACTTGAAAGGCTCAATACCATGACTGTAGGCATTGTGTATGATCCTATGCTCGATGAAATGTTTGTTGCAGAAAAAGGGAAGGGGGCCTTTTTAAATGACAGAGAAATCCATGTGTCGAATACTCGCGGAATAATCAAAAGCCTTTTAGCTACCGGGTTCCCGTATGATATTCGGGAAGACAGCCACAATAATCTGAATTACTTTAATGAAATGATCCTCGAGGCACAGGCTATTCGAAGGGCAGGGTCAGCAGCATTAGACCTTGCCTATGTTGCAGCAGGGCGCTTTGACGGATTCTGGGAACTCAAATTAAATCCCTGGGATATCGCAGCAGGATGGTTGCTTGTAGAGGAGGCAGGTGGGATTATAACAGATATGGGCGGGAACGACTATCACCTGGAGTCTTCATCTATTTTGGCATCGAATGGAAGGATTCATAAGGAGATGATGGATGTGTTAAAATGGGCATCCTCTATTTAATGATCTTTGTTATTTTTTCTGCCTTTTTCTTAATTGCAAGGCCTTTTTTGACCACCGGAATTTCTTTCACTACCTTTTCGACCAATGTGTTTTCTATGGATGTTTCCTCTTTGTGCTTTCCCTTGGAGCTTTCTTTGACATCATTCGGGGTTATATCCTGTTTCACCTTTCTAAATTCCTTTATGGCACCTCCGAGCCCCTTGCCAATTTCTGGTAATCTCTTGGCACCAAAGATGAGCAAGATAATTCCCCCAATAATAAGCAGCTCTGTTGTGCCCAGGCCAAACATTGCTTTACCTCCTTATTTCGAGACCTTTGCATAACCTATATTTCCTTAAAGAGAGTGGGCTTTTCTTCAGTTCCGAGGCTCTCGGGCTGGTCTTTTCAGCAACTTATCTATGGGGGAGTTTTGCCCCCTCCGCATTGTCCCGACACGTCTGGACCTGCGGTTTCCCCCACTGATAAGTTGCGAAAAAACAGCGCCCTTACGCCAGTCACTTCAGAAAAGTCCACCCTCTTTTCTTGGGTTACAAAGATTGTTAAGTTGTGCAAAGATCTTATTTCATTACATATATCGGAACTTTTGCAATGTATCACAATCAATGTCGTTTTGGTTAATGCCTCAATCCGTTAATCCCTTAATTATTTTACCAATATCCCAGTCGACTAACAGTCGCAGCCTTTCATTCTGATTTTTATTTCTATAGACAAGGTACCCATTTTCCAGACCATACAAGAAAAGATCTCTAGTCAATGCGACATCATCTTTGCAATAGTGCGTTAATTTTTTTATCTCTCCTGCCTTGAACCATTCCAAGGCCTTGAGTCCATTCGCTGATTTTCCTTTATGAAGGGTTTCTTGAGCCAGATGATCAAGGCTTAGCCTGTATCCAAGCCTATTATAGATATCCTCAAGTATATCAAATGTTGGTATGGTATGTACGTCGTGGCTCGTGTACGGTGAAAGGACTGCATAATCAAATCTTTTACAATTAAAACCAACCACAAGATCAGATGTGGTGAGCTTTGCAATTAACGCATCTATCTGATCTTCTGTGAAGGTATAGAAACGCTCATCCAGACTATCAAACACTACAGCCACAGACACCATCATTAAATGTGCATTCTGCCACCCACCTACGTCTTCAGCTGACTTCTGTGTCTCTAAATCAAAATAACAAATCCTTTTTTTATTGGCCACTTTCGCTACCATTTCGTTATGTACCGGAAAGAGAGAATCTTTTTTTTCTTCTTTTTCAATAGCAGGGATATCTGACAAAGGTATTACGCCTGTCAGGGCCTCTAAAATCAGTAACGCAGCGTTTTTATCTAAAGGTTTATTGCCTGAACCACACTTTGGCGAATATATACATGAGGGGCAGCCCTGCTCACACGGACAGCTTTTAATAAGCTCCAGAGTCTGACCCAACAGATTCAGGATTATATCGAAACCCCTCTGTGCAAGCCCTACACCCCCTGGATAGGAATCATAAATAAATATAGCTGATTTTTCTACCTGAGGGTGAAATGGGTATGATATTCCTCCAAGGTCATTTCTATCACATAATGCAAAAATGGGAAAGAGACTAATGGCTGCGTGTTCTATGGCATGAAT
>JAFDDS010000311.1 GCA_019310745.1 Deltaproteobacteria bacterium
CGTTGGTATTTTTTACGTTTTTTGTGAGATAGCTACAACTTGTTGTGATGAGTGAAAGAGTAACGAACAGGCCGCCATAGAAACGATATTTTTTCATGAGCCGGCTTCTGCAGTTATTTAGATTGTACTACGTATTTTTACTTTCATCTCTCCAATTGCCTTTGTCAATGTTTTTATAGTTTTTTCAAGTATTTCCTTTTTCCTTTGTAGCTACACAGGTTTAAAGTTCCAGGAACCAAATGCGGGTTTTTCATGAGCCGGTTGAGGAGGCTTGTCCCCTTCACAGCCGCTGTTTTTAGCAGTCCGCTGAAGTGATTAGTTAGGGTAAATCTATTTTTCAACCCACTCTCTTGCATCCTTCTCATCCGTAAATATCTTGCTTTGATACCCAGCATTAAGCAGGATAGTTTCTACAAAACTATAATCATCCCTGTTTTCTAAACTTGCAAGCAGCGCATGTTTGGAGCCAGGCTTAAAACCCAATTCCCTAAATTTATCATATACTACATTATAATGGACGATCGGGGGTGTTTGATTCGGTGCTTGTCGTAAATCATAAAGAAACGTATCAATCCCGTTTTTATTAGACACGTATATTTAAGTATGTTTTTCTTTTCGAAATAGATATCTCGAACTTCATAATTATTATTCTCCACTAACATATAACAGGTAGATTATAGATGTGACAATAATTCTGCATTCTGCAGAGTACAACAGCCGCTATAAGGATACCAAACTCATCCTTGCATAGATATGCTATATTCAGTCCTCCATCAAGAATCCAGCACCTGCCGAATAGCCTCCGCCATCTCACGCATGATAAAAGGCTTCATCACAAACTTCTGAATGCCTATGGCTTTTGCCTTCTCTTCAGTGATATGTTCGCTGAACCCAGTGCACAGGATAATTGGAATGTCAGGGCGAATAGCCATAAGCTCTCTGGCCAACTCATCGCCTGTCATTTTCGGCATGGTCATATCACTGACAATGAGATCGAATTTGCCTGACAGCACCTTAAAGGCTGCAAGAGCTTCCATTGGACTTGTTCTGGCTTCAACTTTATATCCCAAATGCTCCAGCATTCCTTTCGCAATATCAACAATGGCTGGCTCATCATCAACGAAGAGTATATGCTCTTTTCCTGTCGGTATCTTTCCAAGCCGAATTTCGGTTTCTTCCGCTGCTTCAACATGCTCAATTCTGGGGAAAAACACATTGAATGTTGACCCTTTGCCTGGCTTACTATAGACAGTAATTATTCCAAATTCTGGGGAAAAACACATTGAATGTTGACCCTTTGCCTGGCTTACTATAGACAGTAATTATTCCACCATGACTTTTTACAATTCCATGAACTACAGCAAGCCCCATCCCTGTTCCCCCGCTCTTCTCTGTAGTAGTGTAATAGGGTTCAAATATTCGATCTATGACCTCCTTTTCTATACCATGACCTGTATCGCTTACAGTAAGCCTCAGGTATGGTCCCGGGTATGTGTTCAGATGTTTGGCTGTAAATTCAGAGTCAAGCTCAATGTCAGTAAGGCTCACTTCTAAAACGCCACCTTTTTCATTGAGAGCGTGATATGCATTGGTACAGAGGTTCATTATAACCTGGTGTATCTGCGTTGGATCAGCCAGTACCATGTTATCAGAAGAGATGTTCTGGCGGATTTCTATAGTAGTGGGTAACGTTGACCGCAATAGTTTGAGTGCTTCCTTGACAATTGGATGAATCAGGACCGGCTTTTGTTCCTGCTCGGTATGGCGGCTGAAGGTGAGGATCTGTTTTACAAGGTCTTTCGCACGTTCCCCTGCCTTGAGCAATTTATTCATATTGACTCGTGCACGGCTGTCTTTAGGCAAATTAGCTATTGCAAGCTCGGTGTATCCCATGATGAGCGATAGGATATTATTAAAGTCATGGGCAATGCCACCAGCAAGTGTTCCTATGGCTTCCATCTTTTGTGATTGTTGGAGTTGGGTTTCGATTTTCTTTTTTTCTTCCTCGGCCTGGAGGCGTTCAGAGATATCACGAGCAATACCATGAAATCCGATCGGCTGGTTTTGATCATTTCTCAAGAGCGAAGAAGACAGCTCGACAACCCTTTTCATTCCATCTTTTCTGTTGATTTCATAATTTGTTAGGCTTGTAGATTTTCCAGTTCGGTATACCTGGTTAAAATCATGATACATTTTCTTGGCAGTTTCCGGGGTAGTGTAGTACTGGTTGTTCATATCCAATAATTCATGGCGTGGATATCCCAATATTTTACACAGTGAATCATTTATAAAAGTAAGATTCCCAGCAAGGTCAACCTCGAAGTAGCCCTCTTCAATGGTTTCGAGTATCGCTCGATACTTCTCATCGCTCCCTCTGAGCGTTTTCTCAGCTTTCTTGCGTTCAATAATCTCCCGTTGAAGTTGATCTTTGATTGTAGCCAGAGCCACTATCCTTTCTTGAAGACTCTCTTTCTGGTCCACTACCTGTGAGTGAAGCTGGGCATTTTCTAAAGCAAAGCCAATTTCGCCAATCATTATGGAACAAATGCGCTCGTCGTTTGAGTCAAAGACCTGTTTTGTTTTTTTATGAGAAAGATTCAAAATTGCTATCAAATCATCTCGTACCAAAATCGGCATGCTCAGAAATGATGGCGGTCCGTATTGAGGATCGTTTGGCTTTTTGGTCCTTGAATCGGTTGCAATGTCTTGAACAAGGAGGGGCCTCTTGTCAGATACGACACATTGTGCCAAGGATTTATTGATATGTATATAAGAGTTTTTTTTGAGCCCAGTTTTCAATCCCCTTGATGCTATAACACGAAAGCGCTTTTTTTCGGATTCAACCATATACACCGATCCTACTTGTGCTTGAGATACAGCCATGGCCTTTTCCATAAGGGTATCCAGCATATCGTCAATATGTACCATTTTGCTGACGATTTCAGCGAGTTCTTTGATAGCAAATAACTCAAAGACCCTGTGTTGT
>JAFDDS010000312.1 GCA_019310745.1 Deltaproteobacteria bacterium
TTTTTCTTGAATCTGTCGAGGGTAATCTCGTGAGGAATAATCGGGATAGCCATCCAGTCAGAGTATTCAAGGATTTCCTCTGTATGTTCCTCTATATAGTGATCAAAAAAACCTATGCCATCAAGGATAATCGCTCCTCCAGTATGCTTTGGAAAGTTTTCGTTTGCCAGCCCTATATCCCAATCCTTAAATACATGCTTTCTGTACAATATCCACCCCGGTGTCATCCACCACACTTTTTCACCATTGCGTATCTCTTCCCTTTCATCTTTGCCGGCCAGCATATCCACACAATGAGATGCCTGAATTCTTACAATCCCTTCACCCTGTTCCTTAATAATAGTATCTATCGTCCTGAAAAGGTCATTGGAATTGACATAGCAAAATTGCCCTCCATAAATAACGATAATCTTGTTCGAGTATTCTTTTGCCTTCTTGATTCTATCTATTAGCTGTGTTTCTAATTCCCTCGGTATCTCATGAAGTCCGGGAGTGGTGAAAAAGACTTTTTTTGCATCTAAGAATCCCTCCTTTTTCAGGTAGTTTATCTCAGGACTTAAGGTGCCACACGAGATGATGACGCAATCCTTAAAAGAGTTATCCATTTTCATCTTTCTCCAATCATTTTTTACAAATTAAATTAATAGAATACATTCATATAGGCTATGAATGGCATCCATGGCCCAATCCACTTCCTTGATAGATGAGAATATCCCGTACGCTGATTTATTGTTCGTCTGACTCACTCCGCTTTCTTTCCCTCTCTTCTCGCTGTTTTTCTATCTCGAAGCCCAAGATGAGGCCCTCTACCTTGCTGGGGGCCATGTGGCCATGGACTGTCTCCTCCACGATGGCCACCGGGGCCAAGGCGCAGCATCCTACGCAGGCAACCCTGTCGATGCTAAATTCCCTGTCTTTTGTTGTCTCACCTGCCTTGATTTCGAGTTTGCGCTCAAAGTTCTCCAGAATGATGTCACCACCCCTCACATGACATGCCGTTCCCAGGCACACCTTGATCTGGTGTTTTCCTGGGGGATGAAATCTGAACTGGTTGTAGAAGGTAGCTACGCCATATACCTCACAGGTGGAGATCTTTAGATGCGTTGCTACCATCTCCATAGCAGGACGATTAAGGTAGTGATGTTTTCCCTGAATCTCCTGCAGGATGGGGATAAGATAACTCCTCTCGTGCGAAAAATCCCTCAACATGGAGTTTATATCCTCTACCATAGCTTCGTCTTCGGTGTTGGCGAGATGGTCCATTTCTTTATTAATATATTTTCTCCTTAGATTATTACAGACGGGTTTAACTCATAGATAGGTGATTTTGCTCCGAATACATCAGGAATAGACGCCAACTTGGGGCTTATAATACCCGCCGCCTTCAGCTCTGCTATCAGCCCATCAACTCTATTGTTGAGACCAGACTTGAGACATATTTCTTTTATTTGATTGCCGGTAATTTTATAACCAGTTGCCTTTTCGGCAATGCTCCTTACTAATCCAGGAATCTTTTCCCAGTCTGGATCTCCAAATTGTTTAAAGAGCTCAATTATGGTCTTTTCAGGATTCCATTGTCCTGTATCAAGGGCGTCTTTTACTAAATAACGTATCAGATTTGGGATTTCATATTTTTCTTCATCCTTAAGAACTAACACTCGATCTTCCCAGCCAGCACTTTTGGCTGTCCTCACTGGCAAAAGCAATCTCCATTTGTCAGCCAGAAGTAGAACATCCTCTGGATCATCCTTGATAATCTCCTTTGATCATCCTTGATAATCTCCTTTGTTTCCTGGTAGGAAACAGTACCCTTTACCACCGTATACGCAAGAACCTGAGATAATTTACTGGTAATTTCTCCAGTGCCAAGAATTCTACTTAAGGCTCTTTCTAAGCGATCATATGAACGATGACTCGATTGCCCATTCTCCATCAACTTACTGTATCCTTTCGTTTCCCATGACCTTTAGAGCACACTGTATAGGTTGCCTACCGTGTCATTGATGTCCCACATTTGGGGCACTTAATCTCGTAGCAGGGAGAACCTACCTGGTGAGTAGTTCTATGGCCACAATTAGGGCATACACATTCTCCACTCGCTCCGAGCCCACTGCCGCCCATTCTGCCACGACCACCACCTCGACCAAGACCTCTTCCAGTTCCAGGGCCTCTTCCGGTTGGTCCTGTGCCATCTCCTCTTGGCATATAAATCGCCTCCTTTCTCAATCCTCTTACAATTACAATCTAATGATTTTTATCTATTGCCATATCCCTATCAAATAGAAACCCAATCCTACTATTAGCCCAACAACAAAATTTACAATTTTGACAGAAATAAAAGCTCTCTTTGACTCGGCTAATAAAGGAAGCATGCCATGACCATCCTGAACAACAGAACTCGCCAAAAGAATACCAAAGGGGATTGACCCCTGTGCAAATAGGGTCACAAATATCATATGTGGGCCAGATTCCGGAATAAGCCCTATAAAACATGCAATTAACAGTACAGTGAGATAATTTGCCGTAATCCAGGCATCAAGATCTAAATAATCTATTAAAAAATACATGAGCAACAAGGCTCCAAATGTCCACAGGAATACCCGTGGAATATGAACCTTTACGATATGTTCCCAGAGATGTTCTTCAAGA
>JAFDDS010000028.1 GCA_019310745.1 Deltaproteobacteria bacterium
CTTTCATAGGTAAGGCTCCCAAGTCAAAGTAATCATATTCCCTTAGCGAGCCGCAATAGCGACCAAATGGTGTTCGAACAGCACTCACAATGACGATATCTTTGTACATAATATACTCCCTTAACTTTTTTTCCTTATAACGCGACTGACCAAAAACAACGGACAACGATCATTTAAAGAGGTATATTCCCATGTTTCTTGTAGGGTCTGGAAGGTTCAGCCTTGTTTTCCAATATACCCAACGCAGAAATAAGCCGTTTTCGCGTATCCCTGGGATGGATGACGCCGTCAATGACCGATCGAGATGCCGAGTCCCTCCGATAGAGAATTTTCACCGAGGGTTCTGCTCCGATCATTTGCATTTCTGCAGACGGCCATGCAAAAACCTGATCAAAGCCGATCTGGTGAACCCCCATTGCAGGGATCGCCCCGCCATACATCTTCCTCAGGATCATGGAGATCTTTGGAACCGTCGCTTCGGTCCAGGCATAGAGCATCTTGGCGCCATGCCGGATAATACCGCCATGCTCTTGGCGCACGCCAGGCAGAAAACCCGGCACATCCACCATGGTGATCAATGGAATGTTAAAGACATCGCAGGTTCGGATGAATCGCGAGCCCTTGTCTGAGGAATCTACATCGAGACAGCCGCCAAGGAAGCGAGGGTTGTTGCCCACAAAACCAACGACCTGACCTCCCATGCGGGCAAAGCCAACCACCAGATTTTGCGCAAAATTAGGGTGGATCTCAAAAAATTCTCCGTCATCAACCACTGCTTTGATGACCTCTCGCATATCGTATGTCTTATGAATTTGGATGGGCACTATATCGATCAGCTCAGGGGTTTTCCTGTCCAGAGGATCAGTACATTTTTTTGTTGCCGGCTTTTCCCGGTTGTTTTGGGGCAAAAAATCGAGGAGACGCTTTATGGTATCCAAACACTCCTTGTCATTTTTAGCGGTCAAGTGGGTTACCCCGGATTTCGTGCTATGGACCTTGGCGCCCCCCAACTCCTCAAAAGAGACCTCTTCTCTGGTTACTTCTTTTATAACTGCGGGCCCTGTAATAAAGGCATGGGCGGTTTTTTCCACCTGAATAATAAAATCACACAAAGCGGCAGAGTAGACAGCCCCTCCCGTGCAATCGCCCATGATAGCAGCAATCTGTGGGACAATCCCTGAATTGAGAGTATTCTGGTAAAACATGCCGGTAACCCCATAGACGTTGTCCATGCCTTCATGGATGCGGGCCCCGGCAGAGTCGTTCAGACAGATCACCGGAACACTATATTCCCTGGCGAGTTTCAGGATGTAATGGATCTTGGCGCCATGGGTTTTGCCAGTGGAACCACCAAGAACCGTGGCATCTTCTGAATAGACAAAAACAGTTCGTCCATTGATCGTTCCGTGTCCGGTGACAACACCATCGCCAAGAAACTTTTTTTCGTCCATGCCGAAATCCTGGCACTGATGCTCTGCAAGCATGTTCAGTTCCACGAAACTTCCCGGATCCATGATGTAGTCGATCCGCTCCCGTGCCGTCATTTTCCCCATGTCACGTTGTTTTTGAAGGCGTTTTCCCCCCCCGCCCAACACGGCTTCGGCCTCTTTGGCCTGAAGCTTGGCAAGCTCTTTTTCCCAGGTTTTTTTATATGCCATGGTCCTGTTCCTCCTTTTCCCGGAGATGAAAACCTTTCATGAATGCTTTCGGCTCGACGGCGGGGTGCATTCTACTCTTGTCCGGTCTGGATCAACTCGATTAAAACCCCAAAGGTACTTTTAGGGTGGATGAACGCCACAAGTTCCTTGTGGGCATTGAGATAGGGTTTTTCATTAATAAGTTTGACTCCTTTGTCCCTAAGACGGTCCAGTTCGGCCTGAATGTCATCAACTTCAAGGGCAATATGATGTATCCCCTGTCCCTTCTTTTTGATAAATTTGGCAACCTGTCCCTCAGGGGTGGTAGACTGAAGAAGTTCCAGGTCGGCACCCTCATTAAAGGGGATAAATGAGAAAACCAATTCGCCGAAATTTTCCTGCTCCAAAATGGGCAGAGCAAAGTTTTCTCGAAAAAAAATGCTGGCCTCCTTCAGGTTATCTACAGCTAGACCAATGTGACTGATTTTTTTTATCACTTCAGATCTCTCCTTCTTTTATGAGCAAGGTCGCTTTTTTCCAAATCAAAGGTTTGCTTTTTTAGAGGAGCCTTACTTTGAGCTACGTTCTTTTAGGAAATAGGTTATTATCATTTCTTTTGAGATTGCATTAAATAATGGATTATATTTTATTGAAAAACATGTCAAGAGAAAATTTAGAAGGTTGGATTATTAGGCGCCAATATGTTGATAACGCATAAAAGTATATAAAATACAATATGTTAAATAATATAATAAATTGTTGGATAGCAGGTATATTTTTTCTTGACACCAGTTAGTTATTAAATTAAATTTTGAATTAAATTTAAGAATTGAAGCACATCCAATAAATAAGAAAGCAGACATCATGGCGATCAAAATGTTCCTCAAGCCAAGCAATAACAATCAATCCAAAACCTTGATCGAGGAAGCCTATCGAAAAATCAAACAGATGATTTTTGAGGAAAAATTAGCCCCTGGCCAGAGGCTGGTGAATAAAGATCTCGTTGATACGCTTAATATGTCGCGAACGCCAATTATTAATGCGCTGAATCGATTGGTGCAGGATGGGTTTGTAGGTTTTGAGAGTTTTCGTGGGTTCTACATAAGGCCTATAGATCATCAGGAAGTGTGGGATGCCTTCGGAGTACGCGAAGCCCTTGAAGCCTATACGGTGGAGCAGGCCATCAAATTGGCTGATGCCGGTGATATGGCAATATTGGAAGAAAAACTCCATCAACATGAACAATATATACCTCATTATTACACCCAAAGAAAGTTCTTATTGGATTCAGAATTCCATCTTCAGATAGCCGTGATGGCAAAGAACCGTGTTCTGAAATGGCTGTTGAAGAGAAACTTCGAACATATTTTTCTGCGCACCAGATTGGATAATTATGATCCTCGGAGAATGGCATCCTCCGCCCAGGAACATCATAGACTTATCCTGAGAATGAAAAAAAAGGACGTTATAGGGAGCATTGAACTCATTCGAAACCATATCCAAAAGGCGAGGGATCACGTCATCAGATGTTTGTCCGAGGAAGAGCCGGGCGAAGTAGAATTAGCCTCATTTTAAGGGTAGGATTATGAACAAGATAATAGACAGTTTGGGACAATGGCAAAATACAACGCTTAAGAAAGTATTGGACAAGTCCCCTGAAAGGGAGGATGTCTTTAAGACCGAAAGTGGTATTCCTGTGAAAAGACTCTATACCCCACTGGACCTGGAGGATATTGATTACGAGAGTGAACTGGGTTTCCCCGGTGAATACCCTTACACAAGGGGAGTATACCCAACCATGTATCGCGGGCGTCTCTGGACCATGAGGAACTATGCCGGGTTCGGTACGGCGGAGGACACAAACAAACGGTACCGCTATCTTTTAGAGCAGGGCATGGTAGGCCTATCCATGGCCTTTGATCTTCCGACTCAACTTGGATACGACTCGGACGATCCTCTGGCAGAAGGGGCTGTAGGACGGGTAGGGGTTGCAGTAGACTCCCTGGCCGACATGGAGATCATTTTCCAGGATATCCCTCTGGACAAGGTTTCGACCTCTATGACCATCAATGCCCCTGCAACCGTTTTATTGGCCATGTACATTGCTGCTGGAGAGAAGCAGGGTATCCCTCAAGAAAAGCTGATGGGTACAACCCAGAACGATATCCTAAAAGAATTTATCGCCAGAGGAACCTATATCTTCCCGCCTGAGCCAAGCATAAAACTTGTTTTAGATATTGTTGAGCATTGTGCCAAATACGTGCCGAAATGGAACACCCTGAACATCGCCGGCTATCATTTCAGAGAAGCGGGAGCAGATGCCGTACAGGAACTTGCTTTCACCCTTGCGGATGCCATCACTTACATCGAAAAGGCAAGGGAAAGAGGGCTTGATGTGGACTATTTTGCTCCCCGCCTGTCTTATAGCCTTGGGTGTTATATGGATTTTTTTGAGGAGGTGGCAAAATTTCGCGCTGCGAGAAGGTTATTTGCACGAATCATGAAGGAGCGCTTTCAGGCCAAAGATCCAAGGAGTTATCTTTTCAGGATCTTTACCGGTTCCTGCGGGTCCACCTTGGTGACCCAACAGCCTATCAATAACATTGTCAGGGTGACGGTGCACGCCCTTATGGGAATCCTGGGCGGTGATCAGGCCATTCATACGGCCTGCTGGGATGAAGGATACGCTCTCCCGTCCGAGGATTCTGCCAGAATCGCCTTAAGAACACAGCAGATTCTTGCCCACGAATGCGGGCTCTGTAACACCATCGATCCTTTGGCCGGGTCCTATTATGTGGAGACACTTACCAATGAAATTGAAAAAAGGGCCTCTGATTATCTAAAGAAAATAGATGATATGGGTGGCATGCTCAGAGCTATTGAGAATGGATTTGTATTTAGGGAAATTCAGAAATCGAGTGTCAAATTTCAAGAGCGAGTCGACAGTGGTGAGCGTATTATTGTTGGGCTAAATAAATTTGTCATGCCAGAGGAAAAGGACGTGGAGGAACAAGATATCTTTAAAGTGGATGAGGAAGTGGAAGACCTCCAGAATGAGAAACTGCTCAGAGTAAAGACTGAGAGGATGGAAAGCGATGTTAAGCAAACATTGAGTAGGCTTGAGCTTGCCATTGATCGGGACGAGAATCTCATGCCCTATATCGTTGAGGCGGTTAAGTGTTATGCTACTATTGGTGAGATTTGTGGTGTAATGAGACAAAAGTGGGGCGAATTCAGGGCGCCCACTTATATCTAGTTCATTGAGATTCAAAATGGATGTCTAACGTGGGAAAAAGAAAGATACGGGTGTTGATTGCTAAAGTTGGTCTGGATGGCCATGATCGAGGCGCAAAAATTGTGGCCCATAATTTGAGGAATGCGGGTATGGAGGTTATTTATACTGGCATAAGGCAGACCGTTAATCAAGTCCTTAACGCAGCCATTCAGGAAGATGTAGATGTACTGGGCCTCAGTTTTCTCTCCGGTGATCACATGGTTTTAGTACCCAAAGTGATGCAGGGGCTCAAAGAAAAGGGGAGGCAAGACGTCAAAGTGCTTGTGGGGGGCATCATTTTGAAACGCTATATACCGGAGCTCATGAAAATGGGGGTTCAAAAGGTGTTCCTACCAGGGACCCCTCCGAATGAAATTGTTAGATATATTCAACAAAATACTGGCCGGTAGTGAAGAACAGCGCCATCATTTACGTTGAGTAGCGGTTCAGCGCAGCATAGCGAAAATTTTAGCCAGGCTGTGCCGTTAGATAAATTCCAGACGTAAGCTTAAATAAAAAGGAAGGAGAAAGTCATTATGATTATTGATGCTCACAGGCATTTGGTAGCCGAGGGAACGGTTCAGGGAGGTTATATAAGAGGGGCCCAGAAAAGTTTTGCAATGATGTACCGAAAGACACACAATATTGAAATCAGTGATCGAGATTTTACGAACAAAGTTGTCAGGCCATTAATTGATCCAAATGCGGATAATATCATAGAGGAAATGGATGAGGCAGGTGTGGATAAAACTATTATTTTCGGCGTGGACTATGGATTACTCTTTGGTGAAGCACCACTCCATATATTTGATCAGAACAAGCTCTATGCAGACGCTGCCAAGAGGCATGAAGGTCGATTAATACCTTTTATAGCCATCGATCCTCGCAGAAAGGGGGCCCAGAAGCATTGTGAGCAGGCCTATCACGAATGGGGTATGAAAGGATTTAAGCTCCATGCCGGTGTTGGGTATATGCCTGATGATCCGGTCTGTTATTGGGTATACGAGAAGGCAGCTGAATGGAATATACCCATAATGGTTCATACTGGTGGAGCCCCCTCGGTTGCCCTCCGATGGGAGAATTCACGACCAGCTTATTTCGCCTCAGCAGCGGCCCGCTATCCTGAAGCGGACTTTATTTTTGCCCACTGTGGGGATGTGGGATGGTGGCAAGAAGCTATACAGGCGGCTGCATGGCTCAAGAATGTTTATGTTGATTTGTCCATCTGGCAAAAACCTTATAAAAAGCTACGCAAGGAGTGTTTTTATCAATGGCTCCGCAACATTATAGATATCGCAGGACCTGAAAAAATCTTTTTTGCAACCGATGCGCCTTACCCAAACCTCATGTGCCCGTTAAAAGAGTGGGTTGAGGCCTTCAAAACACCGGAGACGGATATTAAATTCAGTAACAAAGAGAAAGCATTGATCCTTGGAGAAGCAGCCCGTAAAGTCCTGAAACTTTAGATACCATGGTGCTAAATTAGGCAACAAAAAATGACCAATAATCTAACGGGAACTGGAGGCCAGCTCATGGGTGATATTTCAGATATTATAAGGAGCAGAAAAAGCATCAGGAGGTATAAGCCGGATGCCGTCCCTGATGAGATGATCGATAAGATCCTTGAGGCCGCAAGGTGGGCACCTACGGGTGAAAATTATCAGCCCTGGAGATTTATCGTCATCCAGGATCCTGAAACGAAGAATAAAATAGGGCGATTGGCAAAACTTGGAAGCGGATCAAGGATGACTGCCTGGTACTGCCTGGGTGAGATGCAGGAGAGATTTGAAAAGATCAAAGATCCTGTAAAAAAGGCAGAGGTTTTGAGGTTTATGTATTCCGGAGAGGTTTCTGAGTTTGCAAAGCATGCACCGCTGGTTATCGCCGTGATTGGGACCTTAATGGAGGGATCAGTGGATGTGCCCTATGACCTCTCAGCAGCCATAGAAAACATGCTCCTGGAGGCTCACTCCCTTGGTTTGGGTGCCTGTTGGGTACACGGTCCGGTTGCCAGTACAAGGGATGCAAAGAAATTTAAGGAGATCCTGAAGATCCCGACTGGCATGGGAGAGTATAAGGTCATTGCCTATGTTGCCATCGGTTGGCCGGCAGAAGAACGAAAACACCCAAGGCCAAAGAAGCCACTTGAAGAGATGGTTTACTGGGAAGAATTTGGGAGGAAAGAGAGACCTGGATATGAATAAGATGGAGTATTGTAATGACATTATGGTCAGGTTGGAGGAGCTTCTTTTTCATGAGTTATCAGGTTGCGCTGCCTGGAAAGTGGAGTTGGTAGGCATTGACTTCATTCAGTCTAAAGAGATCAAGGGGAATACCCCGGACGAGGTGGTTCAGAACTGTATTCAGGAGATTACAGCTGCAGGGCTTGTGAAGGAGATGACTTACTCAATTGGTGGAAGAGACATTAAGCTTGAGCTGACAATGAAGGATTGCCTTCACCTACCAAAGGAGGTCAAGCTAAAAAAAGATGGTGTCAAACCCTACATTTGCCCAATTACCAATATGATTTTAGATCAATTAATTGAAAAGCTCAATTTTGA
>JAFDDS010000313.1 GCA_019310745.1 Deltaproteobacteria bacterium
AAATAACTCACCATATACTCTGTTTTTGCAGAAGGAAGACGATGCATATCATTGAGATAATACATGATTTGCTTTAATACCATAAGACCAGGACGCTTACCTTTCATGGCCTTGGCAGCATGATGATGAATCATCCAGGCCCTCTCATAGGCCTTCACCATGGAGATATGGCCATAGATCCGCCCGTTTTTTTGATACGTGAAATGCTGCGCGATCTCTGGGTTTTCCTGGTAAAGTTTTTGATAGGTTTTCTTGAAATCCTTCCGATAAGACTGAATCAGACGATACTTCTTGGGGTAAATAAAGCCGGCCTCAAAAAAGAATTCCCACAGGGCATCCATATCTACATCACTAGAAATATATGCATGAGGATCCAGTGCATTGGCAAGGATGTGAGTTAAGCGGTTATAAGTAGTAATATCCATCTCTAAAATGGCAAGTCCGCATCGGATTTCTTTTTCTTTCTCTTCTAAGCGATAGATCACTTGGGCAGCGCACTCGATCTGTAAGGCACCAGCAAAATCGATTATAAGCTCGGGGATAATCATGCCTAACATCAAAATTCCCTCATCCACCTTCTCATAAACCGAAAACCCTGAGGTGGATATATCTGATACCTCCAGTTGAATTTTCTTTTTTAAGAAAGGATGACTAAAAATGATAGTGGGTGATGGTACCAAGTGTTGGCGAGGGTTACGGGTCTGCCTTTTTTTGAATCTTTTAATCTTTTCATCCGTAGGGATCAATACAATTTCCTTATCATGGAGACCACCTTGTTGACGGATGAAGCGACAAAGGCCAGAAAAGAAAATCTGTTTGTCGTCTCGTAAATGAATGACAATCAGTGCTTCTGAATTGAACCAATTAAAGGTGCTTGATGACTCGGCTCTCACTTTAACACGAAAGCCGATCGGACTAAAGTCAAGCAATTCTCCTCTAGCGAGAAACCCGCTCTGGATTAACTCCACAACCACGTCATGACAGGTATACCTTCTCACCTGCCGTTGACCCACGGCATAGCTTGCATCCGGCAATTGAATGGTAAGATTGTTTCCGCTCATCTCATGTAATATGGCAGGCACTAGTATCATCGACCGACCATCATCAATAACAAGATGAAGAAATTGGTAGTTCTTCAACTTAAGGCCTGAGACATTCTCATCCAAAAAGTGGCACGTGAGTTTCCTGCCATGACAGGGATCAGGGTATGCCCGAACAAGAATACTCTCTTCGTATTTAGGATGATTAAAGTGGACAAGGATATATCTGTCCATAAAATGGATGTGGTTGAGGGTATTGATCAGGTCTTTTTGATCAACCGGGTGAGCGCTTTCGAGAGCATGGATCAAATCCTGATGCTGGAATAGCCAAGGTGGAAGCCAGCGCTCCTCCCCAGGGGCACGTTTGATGGGTGCCGTCTTTTTTGGAAGTATTTTTAGTGAGTTATTCCTATCCATAGAAGCATAAACCGGTTTAATGTGACTTATTAAATTGCCTTTTCTTGCCAACCTCTCTCGGATAAAATATCAGCAGGAGTGAGGACAATATTATCCCTACCTCTAACAGGTTTGGATAGATACTATTGATTACATTACATTAATTATAAATATAAAGATTTTTATAAGCATAAATAATGCTATTTGTCAATAATTTTAATTATTTAATTTAATTAATTAATTATTATGTTTCAAATATGCTGATGATACTATTTTTATCACCTACTAATATTTAATTATGCAGCACTTCACCCTCACCCTTTACTTCTAATTCTGTCTCTCTGATCCTGTGGTAATAGTGGGTATTCTATGATTTGATGTGCTAAAAAAGGCTGCCTTGCTTCTATTTAGTCTTTGCAAAGGCTATTGTATGAAGAGAAATTTGTATATTAAAAATCAAGTTGGTCTGTCCCATCTGCTATTTCTTTTAAATGGCATGTGTCATTCATCAGAGATAGGATAAACCTGTTATTTAAATATTCAATCAAATTAATGCACCCTGTATCTTGTTTAATCTCCCAGAAATGTGAGTTGCTGAGGCCCAAAAGTGCACATAGAAGGACCTTGTTTATAACCCTATGAGGAACGATAAGGATTGATTTGCCAGGATTTTTTTTAACAATATTTTTAAAGGCACGAAAAGACCGTTCCTTTGCTTCATCTAAAGTTTCTCCATGGGGGAATCTTATCAAGTCAGGCTTTTTTTCCCATTTGTCATATTGATCACTGTATCGTTTTTTTACTTCATTAAATGTTAAACCCTCCCAGTCACCGTAGTTGATGTCAATCAATCCTTGAACAGGCACTATTTCAAGATGAAAACATTTTGCAATTGGTTGAGCAGTCTCAATAGAACGCCTGAGCGGACTTGTATAAATAGCACCAATGTTTGTATCTTTTAAAGCATCCGATATAGCTTTTGCCTCCCTGTGTCCGGCTTCATTTAACGGAACGTCTATTCTCCCCCTAAATGTTAGCTTTTTGTTCCACTCTGTCTGTCCGTGCCTCACTAAATATACCTTTGTCACTTATGCCTCATAAGATTTTATGCTAAAAATGGGAAAATGTACCATGGCACTGTTATTCATAAAATTCAAGGTCTTATTTAGCTTGACAAAATATGCTGCTCCTTTTAGGCTTTCTATCGAGATATGTAAGTATTTGGAATAAACTTTAACTTTTATCCTGTTAATAAAAGAGTCTCCCCATTTATAGGTTTAGGAAAAAACCAGGGGTTCGATGGGCTTTTAATACTTTATCAATCCCCCTGAGACGGACGAACAGGATTTGCTAAAAGGAGGATGTAACATGAATAAAATATCCACAGCCCTTATAAGTGTCACGGATAAAGGTGGTATCGTTGAGTTTGCGAAATCTTTAGAGAGATTAGGGATAGAAATTCTTTCAACTGGGGGTACAGCAAAGGCAATGAGGGATGGAGGAATAAAGGTTTTGGATATATCTGAGTATACTGGCTTTCCTGAAATGATGGATGGCCGTGTTAAAACACTTCATCCAAAGGTACATGGTGGATTGCTGGGAAGGAGGGATAACCAACAA
>JAFDDS010000314.1 GCA_019310745.1 Deltaproteobacteria bacterium
ATCCAGAAAGAATCGGGTTTCCAAGATAGTTTTCATCTCATCTGGTGGTGCAATTTATGGCGAAGCAGACCAATACCCAACACCAGAGAACTACTCTCCAAAGCCGTTGTCCCCTTATGCTATTACCAAACTTGTTTCTGAATATTATCTATCCTATTATTATCATCAGTGGGGCCTGGCCTATACTGTACTCCGATATGCTAATATTTATGGGCCACGTCAGTTACCTCATGGAGAAGCTGGTGTAGTGGCAATCTTTATGACTCACCTGATGAACAATCAAACCTGTACCCTCTATAACTTTCCAAATGAGCTTTCAGGCATGATTCGTGATTATTGTTTTGTTGGCGATGTGGTTAAGGCAAATCTTCTGGCCCTTGATCAAGGCGAGAATGATGTATTCAATATAGGTACCGGGAAGGGAACCAGTACACTGGATCTCTTCCGGATTATTTTTAAAGAGGTAAAAAAAGTTAAAACAGACTTGGCTGATAACCTTCAGGAACCAAAACGGGAATTGGCGAGGCCTGGTGATATTACTAAGAGCTGCTTGATAGTAGAAAAAGCAAGAAATAAATTTGGATGGAGGTCTGAGACATCTCTGGCAGAGGGAGTTAAAGCCACCCTTGAATGGTACCAACAATCGTAAAGTAGGCGTTTTATCTCTCACCCCAGTATGATGCAATGCACCTACCCCGGTACCATCTCCCGGAGCTACGGGGCAGGCGCGGCAGGCAGAGCTCACAGAGAGCACGGAGGATTAATTTGGATTGCTGAGAGGGCAATCCAAATCATGCCTGTTTACAATGCGAATTATCTAATGCTCTCGGTAGTATATTCTTGACGACTGGATAATATTAACTTTGATATTTTAATGATTATTTAGTATGCATCTATGTATTGGAGATAGTATTTATACTATTTATGAATTTAAATTACCTCAACACCACGGTGAGCTGCGGTAAGGAGAATATGAGGTAGGAAACGCTCGTAGGTAATTCAGAGGATTGAGGAGTGTGTAATGAAAAAGACACTATTTATCATTGAAGACGACAATCATGTTCTTTCTATGATGCAGAACTACTTTGAATATTTAGGCTATAGAATCATTACAGCATCAAATGGAATGGATGGATTAAAAATGGCCGAATTCGAACGGTATGATTTGGTTATTACAGATATCGTTATGCCCTATGTGAGTGGGGTAGGAATTATTACCGTTATCAAAGAAAAGGCTCCTGATTTACCGGTTATCGCCATCACTGCATATGGAAAAAACCCTGAACGTCTCGCAGCTGAAAAACAGGCAGATGTCGTATTACGCAAACCATTTGAGATGGAAGTATTAAAAGATCATGTAATAAAATTACTGGGGAGCTAAGCGGATTTTATTTTTGTTACGATTGAAGTGCTTTTGAAATAACCTTACTTATTTCATCCATATCAAAAGGCTTAAGAACAAAGTCTTTTATATTATTTTTTAGGCCTGTCTCTTCTTCATTGACCGCACTCTCTTGGTAGCCTGAAATAATGACTATTCTGGCAGCGGGGTCATTTTCAAGAATTTTTTTGGCACACGTTGCTCCATCCATAATAGGCATCTTCCAATCGAGTAAGACTACATCTGGTTTATATGTTTCATAGTGTTCAAGGGCCTTATTACCGTTCCGTGCCGAATCTACCTCGTAACCGATCGATTTAACCATATTCTCAAGGCTTTTTAGCACTTCCGGTTCATCATCTACAATTAAAACCTTTTGTCCTTTGCCATACTTGATTTTTAGCGGAGATTCTGATTCAGCCTGAACAAATTTCTCAGCGATGGGAAAAGAAATTGTAAATGACGTTCCCTTATTTGCCTGGGAGGATACAGATACAGTTCCATTGTGTTCTTCTATTATGCCATGGGTTATTGACAAGCCTAAACCAGTTCCTTCGCCGATGTCTTTAGTAGTATAAAAGGGGTCAAATATATTTTTCTATACCGCATCCTGTATCGGAAATGGTAATTATCACTTTTTTCGTATCTTTCTTTGCTTCTATCTTGAGTTCACCACCACCTGGCATTGAATCGCGTGCATTATTGCACAAATTTATAAACACCTGATTTAAGCTTAAATGATCACCTCTCATTGGCAATGAATCCTCGATCTTTGTGACAATCTTTATCCGATGATCAAAGGTATTGCTTATTATGCGATATGCTTCATCGAGAACATCCTTTAAATTGACGGGGAGCATCTCTTTTTCAGTATCCTGCCGAGAGAATTTCAATAAACTATCTATGAAATTAGAGCCCTTTTTTACTGATTCATTGATAGTCCTTGTAATTTTTTGTAATAGGGCATCCTGACCGTATGCCATTTGAAGGAATTGACTATTTCCCAGAACAGCTTGTAAAATATTTCTAAAGTTATGCGCCACACCCCCTGCCAGTCTGCCTAATGATTCTAACTTCTGGGCATGAGAAAGCTGTTTTTGAAGCTTCTGCTGATTTTCAATCGCCTGTTTTTGGGCAGTTACATCTTCATAGATACATACAATTTCTCTATTAGGTAATCTATAGACATAATTTGTTCTCCAGGATTTAGTTCTATCATCTTCATAGAGCATAGGAGGATGATCTTCAGGTTTTCCTGTTTCCCAGACCCTTTTAAATATATCAAAAAAGCCATGATCTTTAAAGCGTGGAAACACAGTAAGGACACTCTTACCAATGGCATCCTGCTTTGTTATTTTATCTATTCTCTCAGTGGCTTTGTTAAAATCTTTAAAAATAAAATCCTTACCATTCTCTATTGCCTCTAATATACAAACACCATTACTCATATTTTCGAATACCGCTCTAAACCTTGATTCACTCTCTTTAAGTTCATCTTTAGCCTTTTCTAACTGACTTGTTCTCTGTTTAACCAATGTTTCCAAATTTGAATACAATTGCGCATTTTCTATGGCAATGGACGCAGTATTACTTAAGCCAGTAAGCAGTTCGAGGTCGTCCTTTCTAAATCCTTCAGGCAAATCGATCGAATCTACATAAATTACTCCAAGAATATCTTCCTTGTAGATGAGTGGTACACACATAACCGACATGACATTCATTTGTTCCATACTATCAGAAAGATGAGTTTTGTTTACAAGGCTTGTGTTGGATATTTTTACTGGCTTAGCTTCCTTTATAGCTCTATTCACAATGCTTCTACTGTAGTTAATTTTAGAGAAGAGATTATCTTTATCGTCTATTCTCGTCTTTGAAACCACCTCTTGTAGTTTCCCTGTGTCTTTGTTCAACAACAATATTGCTCCACGGTTGATTCTCTTTAAAAGAGTTAAAATTTGATCTATCACCAAACCTAACAATTCTTGGATATTGAGTGATTGAGCAAAGATATTTGATACTTTAAGGAGTAATTCCAAACTCTGTATGTAGTTTCTTGAGCTATCCTCTGAAGACTTACTACTATCAAAGGGCTTTGTTTGTGCGGCCAAAGAGTATGGTTTCGCCAATGTTTTTGCAAAAGATTCCTTTTGGAATGATAGAATTGTGTTTCCTATCATTAACGTCGTGTCTTTTTTTAGCTCAA
>JAFDDS010000315.1 GCA_019310745.1 Deltaproteobacteria bacterium
GTAATTCATATTTTTTAAAAGGTCTTCTGTTTTACCGTCTTTATTCTTTTGTTGGCTCATCGATTTGGCAGCAATCCAATATGATTCAAGGAATGTTTTGGCCAGAGCGGCCCATATAGGTAATTTATTAAAGCCGAGTTTTGTTATTTTGTATCCCCCATTCCCCTCAGAGAGTGATAAAAAGGTGGAATCCAGAAAATATTCCGTTAAAGAGATGACTTTTTCTTGGGGACTCTCAGCCTTATCAAAAAAGAACTCGTTTTTAAAAAGATTTTTCAAAAAGGTATAGTCGGAAATGATTGATTTGAGATTCTTTTCCTCTTCAGCGCCAGTTAAGAGCGATATAGCGACAAATGAGTGGGGGATGAAAAAGTGGATGATGCTGTTTTTATAATATTCAAGCTTTATCTTTTTATCTTCATCTACATAGTAAAAAGTTTCCTCCTCTCCTGTTGCATCTTCCATAAAATCGACAACCTTTTGTTTGATGAGCAGTGATAGTGTTTCTTCTATTGTTTTTGATGAATCTACAAGGGTAGATGCTGCAGGGACGTCGTATCTTTTTATAAATCTTAAAAGAATGTTGACTGTTTCAGCCAGTTCTGAAAAATGGAATCCTCTCTGGTGATTGGCTAAAATGGCCGTAGCGATTAGCGAAAGAGGTGTTACGAGAGAAATAGCATTTATTGACTGAACTAAATGAAAGGCCAGGTCCCGGGGAGCATTTTTTACTGATGAATCCATTTGAGACAGATATTCATTCAACGAAAAAGGATGACTAAATCGGATATAAATCTTTCCATATCTTCTTTTTAGAAACCGTCTCGCTTTTATGATCTGCATGAAATTTTCTTTCTTTTTAATGCCTCCCCCAATCTCTTTATGGTAGGATTTTTCTTCCATGATTCGATCATAAATTATAGAAGCGGGAACAAATATCAGATCTTTACAAAATCCTTCACGATAGGCACGAAACAGGATTGAGAGGAAGCCGGTTTTGGGAAGTATCAATTTGCCATTTCGGCTTCGACCGCCTTCAATAAAGAATTCAATGGGGTGCCCTTCTTCAAGAAGTGATTTAATATACCTTTGAAATACCTCTGAATAAAGTTTTTCACCCTTGAAAGAGCGACGGATGAAAAAGGCACCGCATTTTCTAAATATTTGGGCCATCGGCCAAAAGGCCATATTTTTTCCAGCAGTAACCCTGGGGATATGCATATGATAATTATAAAGTATATAATTGAGGATAAGGTAATCGATGTGGCTTTTATGTGAAGGAACATAAATCAGTGTTCCTTTTCGAGCCCATTCCCTCACTCGTGCAAGGCCACCCATATCCACATCTATCCCTTCAAAGATCTTTTTCCAGAACCAATTTAATGCTGTAATAAAAGCCTGTATATAGGTCGTGTTATAATCTGCAGCGATCTCTTCAAAATATTCTCCAGCCTCTTTTTTAAGTTGCTTGAGCCTTTTTTCATTGCCAGAGGCCATATATTGATTTCCTCGTTGACCCTTTCGTCAGTAAGGACCGATTCCTTGATCTGCTGTCTGGATTTCATGATCGGGCCTAGAATTACCCTTTTCTGTTTGTCAATGCTATTGATAAGCATCTGCCTCATTTCTGCAGCCATATCATGGAAAGGTCTTGTAGGTGGTTGGTTTTCTAAATAGGCCTTTAGATCCAGGGGACGGCCAAAGTCGATAAAGGCACGACGATTGTGCCTGAAGAAAAGGACAATTTTTCTTATCACGCCAGGGTGGTCTTTAAATCCAAAAAATATGTCATTTAAGGTTGAATAATCCCTTTCAGGCGTCTTTTTATAGAGGACGAGTTGTGGAATGATATAAATGGGACGATCCATATTTTTTTGTGTCTCTAGGAGGAATTGCAGATGGTCTTTTTCTGCATGAATAAAGTGCCTGATAAAACCCTTTGGGTCAATAAGAAAGATAAGGGAGGTAGTACCCTTTTGAATGGCATTTTCATAAAATCCTGAATGATACGGGTTTGGAAGACGACCGTGCTGAAGCAGGTAAGAAATTTGGGATACAATGACTTTTACGAAGCGGGTAAAAGGTAATAACATAGAAATATTGAGGTCAAAGGCTATTGTAGGATATGGCAAACGTTTTCTGCGGAAATTATAATGGTAGAGAAGGTAATCCAATTGCCCCCTATACTTGATTGCATAGACTACTGTACCTTCCCTGTGCATCTGCTTCAGGTCTTCTTTCATGCTTTCACTAAGGCTTACTCTTTTAAAAAGTCTATAGAGAAACCAGTTGAGAAAGAATCCCGGTTTATGATCAAATATTCATGAATTGATTGATTGAATTGAAATATTTCTTTTGTTGGATAGGAAGTATAGGAAGAAATAGAATTATGTGTCAAGGGAAAAGGGGCCACAAGATATGTGGTTCTGAAGTGAGACAATAAGGCGGGCAAGTCTTAACCCGCTAGAAGTATGGCGGGTTTATTTCCCATAAACTCAGGTGCTTAATGATAAAGAAACCTAAACCTCAAACGCTTTTTTTCTTTCTTTGGCAGCATTAGAGCTGTGTTGTAAAATATAACGGACTGGGCTTTATCAGGCCTATCAGTAACAATACCGAAAAATCCATTGTGTGAGTGAGATCTCATACCATGTAGAGAAGGGGAGCACGCTGTGACAGAAAAGCATGGAGAAAGTACCAGTTTTTCCCAATTCAGCAGAACTTCTGTGTTATTGTTAAGTAGCAGATTGATGAAATATGTACGTTTAAATTTTACCTATTTATGGATCCTTCTAAGTGTTTCTGCCAATGCCTTTATCTCTGATAAGTCCTGTCGCATCGCACTCCATCCGTACCACAATGCATAGTCCGGATTTGCATGAAATGCCCCTTGGAACGTTCTCATGCGGTGCTTCATAAACATAAGAAACAGTCTCTGCTCTATCGGTGTTGGTGCGTCATGAAACGAGAGCATGTCAGGAAACGAGTACGTGTAATTTTTCGGTTTTTTGAGGAATCCCTTGCCATATAAATCAGCGACAATGTGGATCGCCTCGGCCATCAGTAGATCTGCTTCCCTGATTATCTGGTCTCCTTTTTCTAGCTCCATTTGAGCAAAATTGAGGGAATGGCACTGGCTGCAGGACTCCAGCATCTTATCGCGCTCCTTTTTCCATTCGTCCTGTGTGAGGCGAGCTAAATCTGCTTTTTTTACCACCTCAAGCCTGGCAGTGGGATTTCCATTAGGATCAAGCACTCCGAGCGCTTGCAGAATTGTGATACGGGCCGAGGCCCATATTTTATCCTCTGGCATAGGTAGCCGTACTGCGAGGAATCCCCACGCGGTCCTCACCTCGTGATTACCATTCTGCATGTGACATGTTTGACAGGTAGGAGCCACGGACGTCTCAGGCAAGATTCCATTCTGTTTCAGTAAAAACCTTACGCCGTGCTTTGATGAGGAGTACATCTCCCATTGTGGATGGTCAAAGCCCATATGACAGGTTTGACAGGATTGTGGCTGCCTCGCTTCTTTCGCGGAGAAAAGGTGTCGAGTATGGCACACATCACATGACGCAAGACCGAAGCCTGAGCCTTGTTTTTTTAGCTTTTTAATCTCAGCCTCGGTCTTGATTCCAAGCTTATGGCAGCCACCGCAGCCCTTCATCCCTTCCATCAAGGCCATAGGCTGCCAGTGTGCTGTAGGCATGGCCTTCATCGCTGCCCACGCCAACGCATGCTTTCCTGCCTTGAACTGTGCCCCCTGTTCTTCATGACACTGTTGACAGGTATCCGCTGTTGGTGTCACTGCCTTTGCCACATCTTCTTTAGATATGTGCTGATCGCCGTGACATACTGTACAAAAAACGTCATTCTTGCTATGTTTGCTCAATTGCCAGTCTT
>JAFDDS010000316.1 GCA_019310745.1 Deltaproteobacteria bacterium
CTACGAAATCGAAATGCGGCTCGACACACCTCGTAACCCTAGCGAAAGCAAAGTATCCATAGTAAATATCGATGATAAAAGCATTAGAAAACTTGGGCAATGGCCCTGGCCACGGCATATTATAGCTGAGATGATCAAGATCTTAAAAAGTAATGGGGCAAAGTTTATTGGCATAGATATGATCTTTAGCGAAAAAGAGCAAAACCCAGGCATGAAAGAAATAGAGAAGCTTTATAGTAAAATCCTAAAACGAGAAACGAGTTATGCTAAAGAAAAGAAAGATACATGGATACTTGCTGAGTTGAAGGAGATTGAAAAACGCCTGGATAATGATAAAGTATTATCTGAAACAGTGAAAAATAGTGGAAATATAATACTTCCAGTTGTGGGCGAATTTGGAAAATATCAAACCGAGTTAGTGATTTCGTCTGAATCATTTCTGAATCTCAGTGTATTTAAAAATGATAGCATTAATATTAAAGACAGCAGATCTGTTAGAGAATTAACCACCCCATTTAATGAGCTATTAAAAAGCAGTCATGCACTGGGACACATAAATCTCTCCCCTAATAAAATAATGATGGGCCAAGTTCATATACCCTTTATTGATTATCGAGGACATATAATTCCCTCCATGCCTTTACGTCTTGTGCTTGATTACATAAATAAGCATCCTGATCAGGTAGTGATTAAAGGCTCTGGAATCAAAATCGGAGAAGAAATTATTCCAACGAGCAATGGTGAAATGTTCATTAAATTTAAAGGTGGAAGACGATCCTTTCCATACTATTCATTTATCGATATCTTAAATGTTAAAAAGGTCCCAGCCGTATTTGATGACAAAATTGTCCTCATTGGTTTTACAACCAAAGGAAGCGCTGCAGTGAGCACGCCAGTAGATCCTTCTATGCCACGGATAGAGTTTATGGCCAATGTAATTGAGGGTCTTTTAAGCGGACGTTTTCTTAAACGCTCAAATATGATGCTCTATCTGGAGGTCCTTATCTTAGTGCTGCTCGGTATAGCGTCCTCATTCTTCCAATCCCGTTTCAGTTATTTAAACAGAACGGGAATCACAGCAGGACTTATTTTTCTTGTATTTTTAACGAGTGCCACCTTTTTTATTGCATTTGATATATGGTTTAAAAGCATCTACATTCTTCTCTCTCTGATAACGATCTATGTTGTTATTATGGGAAAAGACTTTCTCTACATTCGCACGACCGGTCTCTCAAAGGAGGCAATAGAAACTAACCGGATGCTCGGTATTAGTCTCCAGAGCCAGGGATTGCTTGATCTGGCATTTGAAAAGTTCAGAAAATGTCCTCTCGATGATCAACTGAGGGATATTATTTACAATCTTGGTCTTGATTATGAACGGAAGAGAATGGTTAATAAGGCTATTTCTATATATGAATATATTAACAAAAAAGAAAAAGCATTTAAGGATTTAAATGAACGCATACCAAAATTAAAAAAGGTACTCAGTTCTCTTCCATTAGGTGCCTACCAAGGAAGCAAGGAAGAAAAAATAATTGTTTCAGATGACCTGGAAATTAAGCCCACCGTTGGAAGATATGAAATACTCATGGAGTTGGGTCGGGGCGCAATGGGTACCGTGTATAAAGCGAGAGATCCTAAAATCAATCGCCTCTTGGCAATCAAGACAATCCGTTTCTCTGATGAATTTGAAGAGGATCAGCTAAAAGAAATAAAAGAGCGTTTCTTTACCATACACGACATAGGAGAAGATTATGACCTTACGTATATGGCCATGGAATTCTTAGACGGAGATGATCTCGACCAATATTGCAAGAAAGGATCGCTCCTACCAATGAGAAAAATACTCGATATCATAGCTGAAACAGCCGATGCGTTAGAATATGCGCACAACAATAATGTAATTCACAGAGACATAAAACCAGCAAATATAATGCTATTAAAAATTGGCAAGGTAAAGGTAACTGATTTTGGAATAGCAAAGTCAATGTCTGCCTCAAAAACCAGAAGTGGAATAATACTCGGCACACCAAACTATATGGCACCAGAACAGATTATGGGTCGTCAGATAGATGCCCGCTCAGATATATTCTCTCTTGGTGTGGTATTCTTTCAGCTCCTCACAGGAGAATTGCCATTCACTGGTGACAACATGAATAGTCTTTTTTACAAAATCACTCAAGAAAAACATCCCTCACCCCATACATTAAATCCAAAAGTTATTAAGCCATGTGAGCGGATACTCGATAAAGCCTTAGCCAAAAATCCGGATCATAGGTTTCAAAAGGCGAGTCATTTTTCTAAGTATTTAAAAGTGTTAGCAAATAAGATTGACACACTGAGAGCACAAAAAAATAAAAATAACAAGTAGAAGTTGGAAACCGTTAAGGAGAAACATTGAAAATTTCAGCTGCTGGACTTTCTGATGTAGGTCTTAAAAGGGAAGGAAATGAAGATTACCTTGCAATGGACAACTCTACTCAATTATATATCGTCGCTGATGGTATGGGGGGTCATTTGGCTGGAG
>JAFDDS010000029.1 GCA_019310745.1 Deltaproteobacteria bacterium
CAATATGCTATAAGCATAAGGTGAAATACAAACAATAGGTAACTACTCGGGTTGTCAGGTTCACATCTGCCTGCTAGACGGCAGGCGGGGTTCAAGGTCTCCCAATGAAATCGGGATTGGTTATCTTATCTTCATACTTGCCTGTGTTAATCGTTTTTTAACGTTGAATCCCGATTTTATCGGGAAACTTTAGAACTTTGAACCTGAGTTGTTACGATAATAGTTGAATTTCATCAAAAGATAGGGTAGCAGAAAGATGTCCTTAAAAATTACTCATTCACTTATTTTTTCACCTTTGACGAATCGCATGCTATTGTAAGCAGTATTACTATAAATTAATAGAGGTTTTAAAACCATGACATATAATAAAAGAAAAGATAGTTACGCAGATGCTGGTGTAGATATAGATGCTGGTAAAAATTTTGTTGAAATTATAAAGCCCATAGTAAGCAAGACATTTAAATCGAATGTCTTGAGTGATATAGGAGGCTATGCCGGTCTTTACTCACTTAGCTTGGGAAACATTAAAAAACCCATTCTCGTTTCATCTACTGATGGGGTGGGCACAAAGTTAAAGATAGCTTTTATGCTCAATAAACACGACACAATTGGAATAGATCTGGTAGCCATGTGCGTCAATGATATTCTTGTACAGGGTGCAACCCCCCTTTTTTTTCTGGACTACCTTTCAATGGGCAAACTTGACCGTGATACAGCAGTAGAGATCATAAAGGGTATCACCAAGGGCTGCAAAGAGGCTAAATGTGCCCTAATCGGTGGGGAAACGGCTGAAATGCCTGGATTTTATGCCAAAGAAGAATACGATCTTGCCGGATTCGCTATAGGGCTTGTAGATAATGATCAGATCATTGACGGCAGTGAGATCGCACTTGGACACCGGTTGATCGGAATAGGCTCTAGTGGACTTCACAGCAATGGCTATTCTCTCGTCAGAAAAATATTTTTTGATACGCTCAAAATGTCTGTAAATGATTATGTTGATGAATTTGGAAGGACAGTTGGGGAAGAATTGCTCGAGCCAACAACGATTTATGCTAAGACGTTAAATCCCCTCATAAAAAATTTTCATATCTATGGAATCTCCCACATAACCGGTGGTGGGATTACAGAAAACCTGCCCAGGATTCTACCCACTAATTGCAAAGCGGTGATAAGACAATTATCATGGACTCCGCAACCCATCTTTCACTTTATCAAGAAAGCGGGAAATCTCACTGAAGAGGAGATGATAAGAACCTTTAACAATGGTATCGGTCTGATACTTATCGTCGCTGAAAAGGATGTTCAAGATATTATGCAACAAATTCAGGCAATGGGAGAAAAGGCATACCAGATAGGATGGATAGAGGAAAGAAAACGAAAAGATTCTGCACTGAAATTTATTGATTGAGGTCACATTTTGTCTGTTTTGATAAGTAGCTGCCTCCTTGGCATTGAGTGCCGTTATGATGGTGGTCATAGCCGAGCTGAAGAAATTATTGAAAAGGCACAAGAAATACAATTTATCCCTATCTGCCCTGAACAGTTAGGAGGTTTATCCACCCCCCGGACACCATCCTACATTGTTAAAGGCGATGGAAAAGGAGTCCTTTCCGGACATGCCCGGGTAATAAATTCTTTGGGAAAGGATGTAACAGAGGCCTTTATTAAAGGGGCTCAAGAAAGCCTTAAACTGGCAAGATTAACAGGCGCAACAAAGGCAATTTTAAAAAATAAAAGTCCCTCATGCGGCCTCAATACCCCATATTGTGAAACAGATACTGGATATGGTTTAGGTGTAACAGCTGCACTCCTTCTAAATGCCGGCATCACAATAATAGAAATAAATCCAGATGAAAAAAATAAAGACGTGATAGAAAAGTTACAACCTTTATGAAAGATATCTTTAAGGTAATTCCCCACCAAAGTCTAAAGGTTTAATTCGAACATCTGCTCTTCTATGTCCTGGCCCCATTGCCTAACCTCATGAGTTTTACAGAGCCTGAATCCTTCTTTTTCATATAGATACCGTGCGGATTCCAGGCCTTTGAAGGTCCATAAATATATTCTTTTGTAGCCTGCCTCTTTGCAAAACTCGATCGATTTTCTCAGCAATGTTTTGCCAATTCCACAATTGTGAAACCTTGGTGTAATAATAAACCACCGCAGGCGTGAGCCTTCCTTGCTTTCATTGCGCCCATCTATGGCAATAGAGCCTGCAAACCCTCCTGCTACAGTAGCTGTCCACAAACCATCTCTATCTTCCTGAAATTCCCTCAGGAACTCTGAAAGCTCTCTTCCAACCTGTGTTTCAAAAGAGATATCTAATCCCCAATTTTCATAATAATAGATGGCGTGCTCCTCTGTTATCTTGCCAACAATCCCAGGGAAGCACTTAATGAATTTGAGTTCACCCAATTGAAAACGCGTCAACCGCAAAATCTCCGATTGCAATGAATTAAGTAAAAATGAACGCAGTAGTATGCTGACACTGGAAAAGAATTTTTAACATAAAGAATATGGTGGGGTTTAAAAGACGATTATATTCAAAGATTCATCAAGATTCTTTGATAAAATTAACCCTATCCATAAAGATAAGCCTTCGCAACTGTTTTTTCTTCTAGACTGGCATCAATTTTTGCCTGAATCTCTTCTCTTGCTGGGTTATTATTCCAGGCATTCCAGTCTTCAAGGCTGTTCCATGTACTTATCACCATAAACTCGTCTGGATCGCTAATCCCTTTTAAGGTTTCACCAGAGATATATCCCTTTTGGCTCATAGCCTTTGATCGTAGCTCCATTAAAAGGGGAAGCAAATCCTTCTGTTTACCTTTGGTCACTTTTCTGGTAATTATAACTTTTACTGCCATTTTTCCTCCCTCCTGATTTAGTTGCCTAAAATATGGAACTTCACTTACATTTTAGATTACCAATACCCTGCAAATTTATCAACATAGATTTTAACTACACAGGTTCAAAGTTCCCCGATAAATTGAGGTTCAATGGTTATTTGCTGAACCATTAACCGTTAAATGCGGGTTTTTCATGAGCAGGTTGAGGAGTCTTGGCATGAACAACGGTTAATGGCTCCAAGTTGAACCTCCCTCGACAGGCTCGGGACCCTGAGCGAAGTCGAAGGGCTGAACTGTGAACCCCGCCTGTCCCGATATAATCGGGGCGGGCAGGCTTGAACCTGGCAACCTGGGTAGTTACCATAGATTTTTATATAAATTTCTTGACAGGCTTAAGGCGTGCATGGAATATAGCAATTTTAACAATAAATTTTGACGAGAGAAAATATGATCGGCATATCTAAATTATACTGTGGAACAGTTGAAGCATCTGATCCCATCAGATACGGAAGGCAATCAAAGGATCTGCCAGCTCACCTTCTTCAGTTTTCGTCTGATAAAAAACCGGTAGTCGTTTGGAATACTACCAGGGCCTGTAATTTAAATTGCATACACTGTTATGCCAGGGCTGTTCATCAAAGTCGCGAGAGGGAGTTAACCACAGAGGAAGGCTTTAATCTCATCGATGATCTGGCAACCTTTGGGGTACCAGTTCTTCTTTTCTCTGGAGGGGAACCCTTACTGCGGGCAGATTTGCCTGAGCTCACCAGATACGCCGTGAGTAAGGGTATAAGGGCAGTTATCTCTACTAATGGCACCCTTATTACTGAAGAAAAAGCCATGCTGTTAAAAAATGCTGGCGTTTCCTATGTAGGTATAAGTCTTGATGGGCTGGAGAAGGTGAACGATCACTTTAGAGGAGTTGAGGGCGCCTTTAAGAAGGCACTTAATGGGATAAAAAACTGCCAAAAGGTAGAACTTAAGGTTGGATTACGATTCACTATAAACAAGTTTAACATAGATCAGATGGCGGGTATCTTTGATCTCGCAGAAAAGATGAAGATCGAGAGGATCTGTTTTTACCATCTTGTTTATTCCGGCAGGGGATCAAATTTAGTTGATCAAGATCTCTCCTATAGTGAAACCAGGAAAATAGTAGATAGTATAATGGACAGGACCAAGGATATGTATAACAGGGGATTAAAAAAGGAGGTCTTGACTGTAGATAATCATGCCGATGGCCCCTATCTCTATTTGAGGATGCTCAAAGAAAATAATCCTCGGGCAGGAGAAGTCTTAGAGCTTCTCAAGATGAATGGAGGAAATAGCTCAGGTGAAGGAATAGGCTGCGTAAGCTGGGATGGTTTAGTGTATGCAGATCAGTTCTGGCGCGAACATTCCTTTGGCAATGTTCTTGTGAGGCCCTTCAGTAAAATATGGTCTAATGTAACCAATCCTTTAATGGCCCAGCTGAAAGATAAACGCCGATATGTAAAGGGAAGATGCGCCAGTTGTAAGTGGCTTGATATATGCAGTGGTAACTTCCGAGCCAGGGCCGAGGCAGTAAGCGGCAATATATGGGGAGAGGATCCAGCCTGCTATCTAACAGATAAGGAAATAGGATTAGATTGAGGTGCATTGGAAAATGAAAAAAACATTCTTCTCCTTCCTTTCTTCCCTAAAATTAACGCTCATCCTTTTAATTATCATTGCTATTGCATCTATAGTGGGGACTATTATTCCCCAGCAATATGAAGGAGGGGAATCTTTTAGGCATCTTAGTCCTGGATTGGTAAAAGTCTTCAATTCTCTTCAACTATTTGATATGTACCACTCTGTCTGGTTCATCATCCTGATGGGACTCCTCTCTTTAAACCTCATAGTTTGCTCCTTGAATAGATTACCAGCTTCCTGGAAGCTTCTTAGCACTACTCCTTCCCCTGACAGGAGAAAACCGTTTGAAAATCTTCCCCCTGAAAGCGTCATTCTCATTGAAAAAGATCGTAATGAAGTTATTAACAGTGTGGAAAACCGCCTCAGAAGAAAGTATAAAAAGATCAGAAGAAAAGATGCTGATAGCATTACTTTTTTTTATGGAGAAAAAGGGGCGTATTCTAATTTTGGTGTGTATATTATACATTTAAGCATCTTGATAATCATTACAGGTGCAATAATAGGGTCTTTGTTAGGATTTGAAGCCTTTGTGAATATACCTGAAGGGGAATCTACCAATACTGTCCATTTGGGAAGACAAAAAGGAGTTAAGAAATTAGATTTTACTGTCAGGTGTGACAAGTTTAGTATTTCTTTCTATGATAATGGAATGCCGAAAGAGTATCGATCGAATTTAAGTTTTCTGAAAGATACTAATGTTATTCTTCAAGGGCCCTTACTGGTTAATCATCCAATAACATTTAATGGAATCAGGTTTTACCAGGCAAGTTATGGAACAACTCCTGGTGGCCTAGCATATATAACTGTCAATAGAGAAAATACAGAAGAAACGACCCTAAAGGTTAAACAAAAGGATTCATTTTTTCTGAAAGAAAAAAATGCAAAGGTGCATATTGTGAAGATAGAAAAAAATTTTATGTCTATGGGTCCAGCTGTTCTTCTACATATCCAAAACCCTGAAGGCACTATGCGCATATGGGTGTTCAAAAGCATAGAACAGATTAGTGACAGAGTCCCTGGACTATTTAAAAAAGTACCAACATTTAATCCTGGCCGCTATAAGCCATACTATTTTAAGCTCAACAGAATAGAGAGTAACTATTATACAGGTCTCCAACTAAGCCACGACCCAGGTGTTGTAATTGTGGCAATTGGATCATTTTTTGTTATACTTGGTCTATTTATCACTTTTTTCTCCTCTCATAAAAGGCTATGGGTAAGGGTGGATGATCAAGAAGGGAAGAGTAGAATATCTGTAGGAGCCACAAGCAATAAAGATCCTGTTGGTCTAAAGCGGGAGACAGGATATCTCCTAAGGCATTTTTCCTCGATGGGATGATAGCATGATTATCAATACTACAATACTTAGCTGGGTAACCTTTATTTATTTTGGTTCAGCCATATTTTATATCTTTAAAATGGTCACAGGAAAAGAATTCTGGGGATCGCTTGCCTCAATTATTGCCTTTATCGGACTTATTGCACAGACCGTGGGATTAATCCTGAGGTGGTTTGAGTCCTACAAGATGGGAATTGGACATGCACCACTTTCCAATCTCTATGAATCTCTCATCTTTTTTTCGTGGACTATAGTACTCCTCTATCTGATAATAGAGTGGCGAATCAAGAGTAGGAATCTTGGCGCCTTTGTGGTTCCCTTTGCATTCTTTTCAATGGCCTTTGCCTCCTTTTCTCCAAATGTCAACGCCAGGATACAGCCATTGATTCCCGCCCTGCAAAGTAACTGGTTGATAAGCCATGTTATCACATGCTTTTTTGGATATGCTGCACTTACCATAGCATGTGGCCTTGGATTCATGTACCTCTTAAAAGGATTAGAGAAAGGGGAAAGGCCACGTCTTTTTTTTAGACTTTTACCGGGCAGAGAAATAGTAGATGAGCTTACCTATCAGAGTGTTGTTATTGGCTTTATCTTTTTAACTTTGGGGATTATTACTGGTTCAGTGTGGGCTTACTCTGCCTGGGGATCATACTGGAGCTGGGACCCAAAAGAGACATGGTCTTTGATTACATGGTTTATCTATGCGGCAATGCTTCACTCCAGATTCGTTCGGGGCTGGAGAGGGAAAAGGATGGCCATAATGAGCATAATTGGATTTGCATCTGTGCTTTTCACCTATTTCGGTGTTAATTATCTCCCTGGATTGCATAGTTATTTTTAAGTTTAAAGTACTTAAGGTTATAAGTGTCTAAAGTTAAGGAAAAAACTCAATCGAATTGAGGGATTGTGGGAACTTGAAACTTGAAACTATACTGTTCAAAAAAAGTTTTTGGATACAATATAGCCTTGAGGAAAAAATAATGGATTATAAGTTGCAAAGTACAAATGACAAATTACTTTAAGTACTTTAGGCACGTTAGCCCTGGCCCAGACCTGGTTCGCAATGCTTAGTTTATGCTGCTTAAGCTCCAGAAATACTACAGCGATCGTAACATTTGCCATGGAAGTCGCACCAGGTCGGGCTCACTTTAGTCACTTACTATGATCAGATCTCTTTTTATCTGGACATTCATTGGCGTAATAAATACCCTCTTCTGGGCACTGATGGCGATTTTCCTATCCATCTTTTCCTCCACTGGTAGGATTACACATTTCTACCATGGGCAAAGATTATTCTTTGGGGCTCAGGTGCGAGGGTAGAAATAAATGGGCTTGATGTAATAGATAAAGAAAAGACCTATATCTATATTCCAAATCACCTCAGTTTTTTTGATATATTCGCCCTGTTGGCCTATCTCCCGGTTGATTTTAAATTCATTCTTAAA
>JAFDDS010000030.1 GCA_019310745.1 Deltaproteobacteria bacterium
AAGATAATCGAGAAATTTGGAGCCCTTACAAAGACAGGGCAGATATCCCTTCCAAGTATCGATGAAAAGATACTGCAGGCCCTCTCTGCTGCAATAGACGAGCGTCGGCAAATAGAGGCAGAGCCTTCACTGGAATCTCTTTCGGAGCCTGAACGTTTACAGGAAATGACCTATGCTGTAATTGATAAATACAACAAGGATACAAATAACCTAATCGCTATCCTGCAGGCTGTTCATTCATATGCCGGATACCTTTCATATGAGGCAATCGACCTGATTGCCAGAGAATTAAATATAAGTGAGCATGAAATCTTTGGCACAGCGTCATTCTATGCCCAGTTCAAATTTGAAAAGCCAGGGAAACATCTTATGAGGTGCTGTACGGGGACTGCATGTTTTGTTGGCGGCGGTGGAGTGATTCTTGAGGCAGCTAAATCTAAATTGGATATTATTCCAGGGCAAACTACTAAAGATGGGATGTTCAGTCTTGAGAGAGTGGCATGTCTTGGATGCTGTGCCTTAGCACCTGTTGTGACCATTGATGGTGAGGTTTATGGCCAGATGAGTCCGGCAAAGTTATCAAGGATAATAGATAAGACTTATAGAACAGAATCAAAGGGATAGCCCTTCGGGTTTATCGTGTTTTTTGAGTTCATTGAGTTTGTTGAGTTCAACATTTACCCTGTGGAGTAAAGGATCTACTCACAATGGAGTTCTGTTTGGACTAAGGGCGGGTCATCACCAGAAGGAAATAAAAGAGCTTACTCCACAGGGCAAGCAAACACAGAATATAGGTGAGGAACTATGGCAGAGTTAGTTGAAAAGAAAAACCTGGCCACGGAGACAATGATAATTAATGGAAAAAATGTATCTTTTTTTCCTGGTGAGACAATACTCGATGTTGCCAGAAGATCAGGCATCTATATCCCAACCCTGTGTGCAAGGGCGGATTTGCCGTCTACAGGATCGTGCCGACTCTGCATTGTAAAGGTTAAAGGCGTTCGGGGATATGTAACATCCTGCACGACACCTGCTACAGCTAATATGGTTGTTACTACAAATTCAGATGAGATTGAACAATTACGAAGGGGAATATTGGAGTTAATTTTATCTGAACATCCCTCTGCGTGTTTAGTGTGCCCTATAAAAGAAACATGTGAGCAATTTAATGCACCCTCTTCAAAGACTGGAAGGGTTACGGGGTGTAATATGTGCCCAAATCGGGATATCTGTGAATTAAGACAATTGGTTGAATATTTGGGATTAAAAGAGATCAGATATCCATTTTTATATAAGGATTTTCCCCTCGAGAGAGATGATCCATTTATGGATAGGGATTATAATTTATGTATCCTGTGTGGTAGATGTATTCGTGCCTGTCAAGCAAATCTCAGTACAAGCGCCATCTCATTCGTACGAAGGGGGCATGATACAAAAGTGGGGACTTCTTTTGGGAAACTCCATGTGGATGGTAATTGTGTCTTCTGTATGCACTGTGTTGATGTCTGTCCAACGGGTGCATTAACTGTCCGTGGTTCTAAATGGCATGGCAATCCTGATATAGAAACTCCTACAACATGTATACTTTGTGAGCAAGGCTGTGAACTTATCATCGATACCAAATGGAACAAGGTCATGGGCACACATCCTGTTCGAGATATGACCGCTGGTACAAGAGAATACTGCGTTAAGGGAAGATGTTGTTTACCCGCACTTTTTAACAACCCTGATCGATTGAAATATCCTGCTATCCGTAGGGAGGATGGAAAGAAAATCTACACTGGTTGGGATAATGCAATAAACTACGTATCTGATATAATATCTCGTTATAGTCCCATCGAAATTGCAATCCTTTCCTCAAGGCATCTGACAGATGAATCCATTTATGCCCTGAACGAGTTTGCCAGAATCTATGCAGAATCAAATATATTCTATATAGCAGATGATGAAATTATATTTCCTAATATAGAAAAATCAGATGAGATATTTAAAGATATCAAATTATTATACGTAGCAGATGCAAACAGTGTAACTGATGAAATTATAAAGAAATTTACAAGCCTTGAAAATATCATTATCCAGGATATTTACCCTTCTCCCCTTAGCACATCAAATAAGGCATGCGCTGTTCTTCCAGCTACAGTTTTCACTGAAATGAATGGCACGAAGACGTGTGTAGATAGCCGCAGAAAACCTGTTGCAAAAGCAGCAAAATCCCCCGGTAATGCCATTCCAGATTGGCAGATTACCACTAACATAGGGAATGCATTACACAATACAGATTTCAAAATAAAAAATTTCCGTAGCATACAGAACAATATCCAGATGCATCCATGGATTATTGCATCTGTTCCTATGGTTCCAAAAGATGCTTCAACGTATAGGGGCTTTCATATTGCTGATTTCGTTCCTGATTTCAAAATATTTATCGAACGTCGTTTAGAATTAAAAGGAGAGGTACATTTTTAGCAACTAAGCTTTACAATTTGTACAAAAGATGAAAAACAAAGCCTCCATGTTAAATAGTTTAAATTTAGCTGGCAAAAGGCTAAAGGCTCGAGGTTTCCCCCTTCCTCCCCGCCTTTAGCCTTATGCCTATTTTTTAACTCCAGCTTATAAGGGTTAGGAGGTAAGCATGTATGAGTTGATAGAAAAAGCCGAAATATTTAATGTGCATAAGATGGTAATTACAGCACCTGAGATTGCACAGTCCATACAGGCGGGGCAATTTGTCATTGTGATGGGCAATGAATACAGTGAGAGAATACCACTGACTGTATCTGACTGGAATACTGATACCGGCACAATAACCCTATATATTTTAGAAGTTGGTATTTCCACACTTGAGTTGGCAAGAATGAAGGTAGGGAATTCATTATATGCCGTGTCTGGACCATTAGGTGTGCCTTCAGAGATAAAAAATTATGGCATAGTTATTTTAGGGGGTGGATGCTATGGCATTGGCGGAATTTACCCAATAGCAAAGGCGTGCAAGGAGGCTGGGAATAAAGTTATATCAATTATTGAAGCACGTTACAGTTCAATGTTTTATCATGAAAAGGAACTTCATGCAGTGAGTGATCAGGTGTTGTATGCAACCAGTGACGGCTCTAAAGGTATAAAGGGTAAGGTTGAGGATGTTATTGGAGAGATGCTTGAGAAGGGAATCAAGATTGATCATGCCTTTTTTATGGGATGCACCCAGATGCTTGAAAGATGTTCTGAGGCCACTCGCCCCTATGCAATTCCAACCAAGGTTGCCCTAAACTCCATTATGCTCGATGGTACAGGAATGTGCGGAGCATGCAGGGTTAGTGTTGGAGGAGAGACAAAATTTGCATGTGTTGATGGACCAGAGTTTGATGGTCATAAGGTTGATTGGAAGGAATTATATCAGCGTAAGAGTGCATATGTAGAACTTGAGACAGTTGTGTATCAGTCTTATTCCCATGAATGTATGGCTGAAAAGAGATTACAACAAAAAATTTAACAAATGGTATCAAATGGAATTAACAGCCAAAGAGCGAATGGCTATTGAGAGGCACGGGATGGCTGAACAGCCGCCGGACTTGAGAAATCGTAATTTCGAGGAGGTTCCATACGGCTATACCCCAGAGGAGGCAGTAGCTGAGGCACAGCGCTGCTTGAGTTGCAAAAAAATGCCCTGCATCTCCGGCTGCCCGGTGGAGGTGCCTATTCCCGAATTCATTGCCCTGGTGGCTGAGGAAAAATTTGCCGAGGCAGCCCGGCTAATCAAAACTAAAAATGTTCTCCCTGCTGTATGTGGACGCGTTTGCCCTCAGGAGTCCCAATGTGAAGGGGTATGTATAAGGGGAAAGAAGGATATAACGAAAGCTGTTGCCATAGGGAACCTTGAGAGATTCGTTGCTGATTATGAACGAGAGAACAATCTTATGGAGGTGCCTGAAATAAAGGATAAAAACGGCTTTAAAGTAGCTGTCATAGGTTCGGGTCCCTCTGGTTTGACTGTTGCTGGAGATTTGATAAAGCTTGGTTATGAGGTCACCACATATGAGGCATTTCATCGTGGGGGGGGTGTGCTGGTGTATGGTATTCCGGAATTCAGGATGCCTAAAAAGATTGTGGAGGCAGAGATCCGGGCCCTGGAAGATTTAGGAGTTAAAATCTTATATAACAGCGTGATCGGCAGGCTATATAAGGTTGATGATCTCTTAAATATTATGGGGTTCAATGCAGTATATATCGGGGTTGGAGCCGGGCTTCCAATTTTCTTGGACATACCCGGCAAGAACCTGAATGGGGTATTTTCAGCAAATGAATATCTCACACGCAGTAATCTGATGAAATCCTATCTATTTCCAAAATACAGAACCCCCATGATAATAGGGAAAAAGGTTGCCGTTCTTGGAGGTGGTAATGTAGCCATGGATTCTGCAAGAACCGCTATCCGATTAGGAGCGGAAAAGGTTACTATAGTTTACAGGCGTGCAAAAGAACAGATGCCGGCAAGGGCCGCAGAGGTTCATCATGCAGAGCAGGAAAAGATCGAGTTTAGACTCCTTTCAAGTCCTGTTGAGATTTATGGTAATGAGGAGGGATGGGCTACTGGAATGAAGTGCCAGAGATATGAACTTGGGGAGCCTGATGAATCAGGCAGACAAAGGCCTGTTCCTATCAAGGATTCCTTCTTTGAATTTGATTGTGACCAGGTTCTTGTGAGTATAGGTGGCCAGGCCAATCCATTGATTACCTCAACAACCCCTGATATGAAGGTAAACAAGTGGGGATACATTGAAGTCGATGATTGGGGTAGAACAAATAAAGGATTTGTCTATGCAGGGGGAGATATTGTTACTGGTGCAGCAACGGTTATCTCTGCTATGGGGGCCGGTCGAAGGGCAGCAAAGGCAATACATGAGGATTTAATGAAAGAAAGTGATGAAACCTTACGACCGCCTGGCGGTGAAACAGAAGAGGGCGATGAGGAAAAATAGGAGATAACAGAAAATGGTCGTAAACCGAACAATACTTGTCTGTCAGGGAACAGGTTGTGTATCCGCAGGCGCAACCCAGATACACAGAGAATTTGAACGTGAGATCTTGGAACATAAATTAACCGATGTAGAGGTAAAACTAACAGGGTGCCGTGGTTTCTGCCAGGTAGGGCCAAGCGCCATAGTGGATCCTGATGATATTCTCTACTGTCTCTTGAAACCTGATGATGTAAAAGAGATTGTTGACTCCCATTTAATAAATGGAATACCTGTAAGCAAACTCCATTATCATGATCCCACCACAGGCAATCCTATCCCAAAATGGACAGATATTCCTTTTTATAATAGACAGCAGAAAATGATTACCGCTCAATGGGGATTCATAAACCCTGAAGATATAGAAGAATATATTTCTATTGGGGGATATAGGGCTGCTCGACAGGCAATTTTGGCCATGACACCTGAAGAAATAATTGAAGAGGTCAAATCCTCTCAATTACGTGGACGTGGTGGCGCAGGCTTCCTCACTGGTGTCAAATGGAATTTTGCACGGCGCAGTAATGGTGGAGGGGCAAATCAAAAATACGTAATCTGTAATGCAGATGAAGGTGATCCTGGTGCATTCATGGATAGGAGTCTCCTCGAGGCAAATCCCCACAGTATGATAGAGGGTATGATTATTGGGGCATTTGCCATTGGGGCCTCAAAGGGATTTATTTATGCTCGAGCGGAATATCCCCTTGCTATTCACAGACTTGAAGTTGCCATTACACAGGCAAGGGAAAAGGGATACCTTGAGTCTCACATATTTGGTTCCGATTTTAATTTTGATCTCCAGATCAATCAAGGTGCAGGTGCATTCGTCTCCGGGGAAGAAACCGCATTAATGGCATCTATCATGGGCAAACGGGCAAATCCACGTCCGCGTCCCCCTTATCCTGCCTCAGAGGGTCTCTGGGGAAAACCTACAAATATCAACAATGTCAAGACCTGGGCCTATATACCCCTTATAATTAAAAATGGGGGAAAATGGTTTGCTGACATAGGCTCTGGGCCATCCAAGGGTACAGTTGTTTTTTCTCTTACAGGGAAGATAAATAATTCAGGGCTGGTTGAAGTGCCAATGGGAATAAAGCTTCGTCAAATAATATATGATATTGGAGGTGGAATACCTAAGGGAAAAAAATTTAAGGCCGTTCAGACTGGTGGGCCCTCAGGAGGATGTCTCCCGGAAAGTTACCTTGATAAAGAGGTGACGTATGAGACATTGGATGCTGCTGGATCGATCCTGGGATCAGGAGGGATGATTATCCTTGATGAAGATGTATGTATGGTAGATATAGCTAAATATTTTATTAGTTTTACCCGGGAAGAAAGCTGCGGAAAGTGTTCACCATGCCGTATAGGAACAGAAAGGATGTATAATATATTAGAAAAAATAACAAACGGTAAAGGTGAATATGAGGATTTGGAGTCATTGGAAGAACTTGGAGAGATAGTAAAAAATGGTTCTCTTTGTGGATTGGGCCAAACGGCCCCAAATCCTGTTCTGACCACTATTAAATACTTTAGGGACGAATATTTAACCCATATTATTGACAAAAGGTGCCCTGCAAAGGTTTGTAAGGCACTTATTGAATACTCCATAGATGAAGCTAAATGTACAGGTTGTTTACTCTGTTTAAGAAGTTGTCCAACAAATGCTGTTACTGAGAGGAAACGTGCCAAAAAGGATATAGAGGTCGAACAATCAGATAAAGAACTCACAAAGGAGGAAGGGGAAAAGAAACGGAAAAAGAAAAAAGTAGATACTATATGTATTATTAATCCTGATACATGTGTAAGATGTGGTATCTGTTTTGCGAATTGCCCTACTGGTGCTGTATTTAAAAGAGATAGACACTTAATCGCTAAACAGTATGCAGTAGGCAGCAAAGAGGGTTTTGTGCCTACTTTGTAACTTTTGGCACTTAAATAGGAGTTTCAGGTGTTTTCATCAACACGATCCAAGCTTATAGTAAGTTTTTTAGTTGTTTCCTTTCTGGTTGGTGTTGTTTCTCTCTT
>JAFDDS010000031.1 GCA_019310745.1 Deltaproteobacteria bacterium
ACCCTGAGTAACCTTACCTGAAGATGGGAAGAAAGATCACCTATCTCGTCTAAAAAAAGAGTCCCTTTTTCTGCTGCAGCAATTCTGCCTATTCTATCTGCCCTTGCATCTGTAAATGCACCTGCCTTGTGACCAAAAAGTTCTGACTCTACCAAAGTATCTGGTAGTGCACCCAAATTAACAATAACAAGTGGTCCGTTACTTCGTGCGCTGAGAGAATGAATAGCCTTTGCAAAGAGCTCCTTCCCAGTTCCGCTTTCTCCTTGTAAAAGCACGGTACTATCACTCTGTGCCACCTGCTCCAAGATAACAAAAAGCCGATGCATTTCCTTGCTTTTACTGACTATATCAAAAAAGGTGTGCCTGCCGGTGAGTTCTTTCCTAAGCTCTTCCAACAGGCTTAGATCCCTAAAGGTTTCAACGCCACCTATTATCTTTTCATTTTCATCTTTAAGGATGGCTGTAGATATGCTGACCGGAATCCTATTTCCATCAGAGACAACGATATAAATAGATTTATTAAGAATCTGCTTTCCTGTTTCTATTGTCTGTCTCAGGGCACATTGTTTCTCGCATATATTTGCCCTAAAAACCTCCCAACACTGTCTACCAATCGCCTCTTCTTTGCCTGTACCAGTAATTAATTCAGCAGCTCTGTTAAAAGATGTAATTCGCCAGTTAAGATCAACAGTAAAGACACCATCTGCGATACTGTCTAAAATAATAGATGTGTGATCCTTGGGCATTATTGTTTATTGGGTATATTGGGTTTATTGTGTTTGTTGTGTTCAGTTATAACTTTAGTTCACTTTAGGCACTTAAAACTTTAGGCACTTTAGCCTCATACATACCTGTCTGCATACTGTCTAACCGGATGGCCATCTAATACATGAAATTGCCTGATTTTTTTGAGAGTAACAGATGAAAATACGCCAATGGGAAGGTATAGTATCTTTTTTCCCATCCTGGAAGCAAATGATCTACACAGTGAAGATGGTGGTGAGGGGGCTACATACACAACATGCTGTTCAAGGGAATAATCAAGTGCGGCAAGAAGAAGTCTTTCTGGCTTATTTCGTGCACTATCAAAAAATGAATCCTTCCAAATATCATATACTCTCAATGGAGGAAATGTAAGCATGAATCCACCATACTGACACCGGGATATCCCAGGGCCAATAACTGCCTCCCCTGCTGTGGTACTGTAAAAGGCCATATCTGATTCCTGGTTGTTTTCGCCTAACCATGTAATTCGCCACGGGAACATTTCCTTACCTTCTGCATCAGGAAGATCTGGGTCAAAAATAAACACCACTGATCCTACCGTTCCCTTTAGGGGAATATTTTCCCTTACATATATGATTCCCTCTTTTGAATTCCTTAATGTCTCCCTGATATCAATTCCATCCATCATTGAACTCATAAAGGGAGCAACACGGGAATTTTCCTCTGATTTCTTTTTTAAAGCCCTTTTTTTACAATAATTTCCAAATCCCTCTATTACGATATCCTCTGGTTGGTATGAGCAGATAGAATAACCCTTGAAGTCCCTTTTCCACTCCCCTGGGAACCGTTCTCTTTGCCTTTTCTTTATAGGTACGGGTACCAGTCTTCTGCGTAACGTTTTAAAATGTCTATGAAATTTGATCTTTTTTTGATCAACAAAGATGTCCTCACCCCTGATACGAAGAACCGGCAATCCAGGTGTCTCTGTCTGCCAGGGATACTCTGTTGCATTATCCCACACCTCATATGCAAAGTTATCATCCACGGCTCCTCTGGCAGCTATCAGGATCTGATATAAATCTGGCGTTAAATACCCACTTAAGAGGGCATAATTTCTCACAAACTTGTTAAAAACCCTTAACTGGCTTACTGTCACTTCTTCTTTACTGTTCTTAACATAACCTTTCGTTGTTTTCTCTATTAATTGATCAGTGGCATGCAATCTATCTGGCTCACCCATGGTGGGGTTGTTTCTGAATTTCTCATAGAGTGCTGCAAAAAAGGGCATTTCTGTCATGATCTCCTTGCTTGAATCCTTATGTAGGTGGGCAAGCATGACACCCTCTCTCCTCCTCCTGCCTATGACCGGTACCTGAGGTGTATCAAGGTAGCCTAAAATACCCGTAAGATGAGCCAGTCCACCTACAAATAAAACTCTTTTTCCCTCTCCTTCCAGTTGTTGTAAATGATAGGCCATGGTTCGCTCTCTCAATTGATCCTGTCTGCTAGGAAGCACTTCCGGGTAAGCCTTGAGGTAGCTCTGACAATATTTCCAGTATCCTATCCTTCTTATGGAGTAAGGATCTGGCATGGGTGCCCGCTCTATAGGGTATCCTTCTGTATCCCTGTCTATGAAATAGATAGGCAGGTTTTTTGAAAGCGCCAACCGAACTGCCTCTACCAGTCCATCGGTTGGCTCCAATGGGAGGTAAATAAAGGTGTGATTATCTTCCTCGTAGTACACAACTGAAAGCAGGGGTAATTTTTTAACGCCCTCTAATACCTTCTCGCCAATGGTTGGGGGATATTCAACTGCAACAATTTCTGGCTTAAAGGAAGCAAACCGATCTCTTACCTCAAGGGCAAACTCAACCCTATTGTGACAAATAGGAACAAGCCTGATATTTCTCCATTCAAATAGTTTTTTTGTCTCCATACATCTCTAACATGGTAGCAAAATATTCAGCGGCATTATCGTCCAGGATCATGGATGCTGCTTCTTTGAGTGCTCGTATAACCCTTTTTTCTGACATTCCTTCGCCTTCCTTAGATACATTACTACTCAGTCGTTTCAGAGCATATCTGGCAATATTAATTCCATCTCTGACTGTATATCTCTCCTGAGCTTCATGGGCTACCTGCAAAAAATTGACTACGTAGTCCAGGATCTGTTCGTCTGCAAAAGGTAGGTTTGTGGACAGGATTAATCTCTCTTCCTCCCTATCCGGAAAATCAATAAGAATTTGAGGCTGCAGTCTTGAATGAATATATTCGGGAAGATCAAAGGTGCTTGCATCATCGTTCATTGTAGTACAGAGCCGAAAATCAGGATGGGCTTTAATTTTTATACCAGTGACGATCGATTCCACATAGCGACGATTGTCCATCAGGGGTGCCAAAGATGCCCAGCTTTTCTCACTCATCCTGTTTCCCTCATCAATAACTGCTACCCCTCCCTTGATCATGGCAGTAACAATAGAGCTCGCCATATATTTTATCTTTCCCTGGTCGCTTATAACTGGTGTGACAATCAGATCCTCTGGTCTGGTATCTATTGTGGCCTGAAAGAGATAAACATTTCTGTTTAGCTGCCGAGCCGCATAATAGGCAAGGGTAGTTTTCCCCACCCCGGGCTTTCCTAAAAGGCGTGGGTTGAGTGGGAAATCACCAGAACCCATTACTAGCCATGCTGCCTTGACCTGGGTTACTAACTCCATATTGCCAACCCAATTCATCGGCAACTCATCTGGCTGACTTAGGTTTAATTGTATGCCATCTATAGTTACAGTCTCCATGATGAAAAAATCCCTTCCATTTAATTCTTCATGCCTGGATGACGAAGATGTTTCTTTAAGGGCCTTACCTTTCCGGTGCGAGGCTTTAAAAAACCAGGCCTTCTTTGGCCACAAGATAAATCTCTTCTGCTTTTCCTCAGCCTCTCAAATCTTTTTATCTCACCATATTTTCCATATCTTCCACCCATAACAAGTATTATGAGATCTCCTATAGTGAATGTCAACTATCCCTCCATCTAATCCTCAAATGCGAGCTCTATCAATCTATCTAATAGGTTACAAAAAGATAACCCAGCTGTCCTTGCGGCTAATGGAAAGATAGAATTTTCTGTCATCCCTGGTATTGTATTTGTCTCCAGGATATACACATCTTTAGCAGTTACTATCATATCTGATCTGGAAAAACTCCTGCAACCAAGTAAACAATGAGCCTTTATGGCAAAGCTTTGAACCTTTTTATAAGCATCGCTGGAGATCTGGGCCGGACATATCTCTTGGGATGCCTCAGTCTCGTATTTTGCCGTATAACTAAAAAAACGATATTTTTCCTGAGGAATAATCTCAACAACCGGTAAGGCCTCCGGTTCTCTGTTGCCAAGAACTGCACAACTTACCTCCCTGCCTTTGATGTATTCCTCAAACATTACCTCTGAACTAATGGCAAAGGTATCTTTTATGGCTTCAACGATTTCTCCTTTTGTAGAGCATATGCTTAAGCCAATGCTCGATCCCTCTTCTACTGGTTTAATTACCACAGGTTTACCTAAAACAGACAATATCCTAACTGGATCAATATCCTGATTCCTGAAAAATACCATCTCTTTAGGGACATTTAGTCCGGTACACCGAAACAATTCCTTACTAACTGCTTTGTTCATAGCTAAAGCACTTGCTAAGACACCTGAGCCGACATAGGGAAGATGCAAAAGATCAAGAAGCCCTTGAATAGATCCATCCTCTCCTTTCTTTCCATGGAGAAACAGTAATGCAAGATCAAGATTTTTAGACTCTTCTATTAATCTGAGAAGATCCTTGCTGGGATCATATCTCCTCACCTCGTATTTATCTTTATCGAGGTTATCATACACATGTTGTCCACTTTTCAAGGATATCTCTCTTTCCAGTGACCACCCTCCAGCAATAAGCGCAAGTCTAAGTTTACCCATTATCAATCCTCATCTAACATATATTGTAATAGATTTTTTTTAAAATATCATAAAATATCATAAAAAATAAAATAAAATAAAATAAAAAAATGAGATAAAAACTCCTTATCATCCATTCTCTAAATAAAAAAAAGGTTTCTTATTCTTGCTTAGCTTTTTCCAGTGTAATTATCCAACGGTAAGCAAAATTCTTACCTACTTAAAAAGCCATTAACCCTTCCATTTGTAAAAGGAAAAAATGCAATGAAAAAAAACGTGAGGGTTTAAAAAATGAAGCTTTTTGAAGGAAATTGAAGTTTGAAAAATTGAACAAATAGACAACTACTGTCAAATAAAATTCAAAGTCCCTGAATTCAATGATAATTTTTTGATTATATTTATTTTCATGTCCAGTAAGAGTTTAACAAGGGTACAAAATATTATTCCCATTGAATCAATGCATTACCTCTGTTGAAAACTAAAAGCAGGGCTAACATAATTTCTCATATAATCGCCTTTGACAAGCATGTTCGTTTTGTTTAAAAAACTTAGAAACCCTTTAAACTAATTACAAATAATCTGGTTTGAGATCCAGCAAATAATCTTAAACAAAATGAGCAAGATAATTTGCCTACATATTGAATATTCCTAGGGAAATCTTTCCTTTGAAGCCCATAATTTTTAAGAAGTCTTTTGTTGTATAACCCAACAATCCCTTATATCGTTGGTGTAGACCTTCTCAGGGATGATCCTGTTTTATGGCCAATTTTCAGATATCTACACCCAAAGAGCATCATAGAGTTATAAATTTTAAGGGTATCTGAACTAATAAGCTTGAAAACCTTACTATCATCTTTTTAGCATTTAAATAACCTGCCCACATAAAGATACAATATGGAAACAGTTTGGAATAATATGAAAACAGTCCTCAAAGAGGTAATGGATAAAAAGAACTTTTCCTTGTGGGTAAAACCATTGCAATTTCTCGACGCAGATGAAGGCACAATATATCTTGGATGTCCTAACAAATTTTCTCGAAACTGGATGCAAGAAAATTATTCTTCACTCTTTCAGAGTCAACTTTCTAATATTAATTGTAATGACCATAAAATAATATTTAAGATTTTACCACATAGAGAGTTAATCAAACGCAATCATAATGGAGGTAATGGCAACGGAAAACAGTTAATCCTTCCAAATATGCCTAAAAAAATAAAGGCTGGTGAGAAATACTTAAATGCACGCTTTACCTTTAATAAATTTGTCGTTGGAGAGAGCAATGAATTTGCATACTCAGTATCAAAGGCATTAGCCAACGGCTCTCATTCTCCTTACCCTTCCCTCTTTTTAATGGCCCAAACAGGTTTGGGGAAAAGCCATTTAATCCAGGCTATTGGTAATACTATTCTACAAAAAAAACCTTCGGCAAAAGTCCTATATATTACTACAGAAGACTTTACCAATGAGATGATATATGCATTAAGAAATAATTTAATCACTCAATTCAAAAATAAATACCGTAAGGCATGTGATGTGCTTCTTTTGGAAGGATTACATTTCCTTAGTGGTAAAGAAAAAACACAGACTGAAATCGGCTATACACTTGATTCTTTGTTTAATGATAGGAAAATGGTTATATTTACCAGCCCCCTCATGCCAGAAGAAATCCCAAATATGAAAAAGATGCTTACCTCCAGGTTTACCTCTGGTGTAATAACAAGCATTGAAAAACCCAATTTTCACACACGGCTCAATATCTTAAAACAAAAGGCCCTCGAGCGGGAAATTTCCCTCCCAGAAGATGTAGCCCTTTTCATGGCTGAAAATTTAACTCAAGATGTAAGGCAACTTGAAGGAAGTCTCGACTCTCTTAAGGCCATCTCCTTTTTCCTAAAAAAGGAGATAAAAGTGGATTTGGCAAAAGAGATAGTTAAACAACTCATCCCTGCCAAACATCTTGCGACAGTCGAAAATATTCAGAAAATAGTTTGTAAATATTTTAAGATTGACAGAGATGCGCTTAAATCAAAGAGTAGAAAAAAAATTATCACCCATCCACGAAATATAGCCATCTATCTATGCCGTAGATATACTGATAAATCTCTGGAATCTATCGGTCGCTCCTTCAACCGCAATCATTCAACAGTGTTATACGATGAGGAAAAAATTAAAAAGAATATTAAGATTGACGATGGCCTTAGAAGGGAGGTAGAATTTCTCTGTCGACAGATTGAAGATAGGATTACATGATAAAAAAACTTGCCCTTTTATTTCTGCTATTTTTCTTTTCTATTCTTATCCTTTATCTTATCTTTCTTTCAATTACATCTATTTCCATCGGCCTGA
>JAFDDS010000317.1 GCA_019310745.1 Deltaproteobacteria bacterium
AGCATGGTGTTACTATTATTGCAACAGGTGCACATGAGCTCACACCTAATGAGTATCTCTATGGGAAAGATCCTCGTGTTCTTACCTCGTTAGACATAGACAGATTGTTTATAGAAAAGGATGAAAGTCTGAATGATATAAACACCTGTGTGTTTATCCAATGTGTTGGCTCTCGCATCCCTGAAAGACCCTATTGTTCAAAGGTATGCTGTACACATTCCGTGATCAGTGCCCTGCACCTCAAAGAGATGAATCCTGCTATGCGAGTCTTTATCCTGTATAGAGATATGCGGACATATGGGCTGAGGGAGAATCTTTACAGAGAGGCACGGGAAAAGGGGGTAGTGTTTATTCGGTATGACGTAGAAGAAGAACCGGAGGTCGTAAAGGATGGTTCCACAATCAAACTAAACCTCTATGATCCGGCTCTCGCACGTGCTGTTGAGATAAATCCTGATCTGATAGTGCTGGCAAGCGCTGTTGTACCAGAAAGAACCTCTCAGATATCCAAATTCTTCAAAATACCAGTAAACGAAGATGGTTTCTTTGTTGAGGCCCATGTAAAGCTCAGGCCAGTTGATTTTGCAACAGATGGGGTGTTTTTCTGTGGCCTTGCCCATTCCCCACAGCCCATTGATGAATCCATTGCCCAGGCACAGGCAGCAGCCTCAAGGGCTGTGACATTGCTTGCACAAAAGACCATTAAAAGTAGTGGAGTAGTGGCTGTTGTAAACCCACTCTACTGTAGCAGTTGTGGTGTCTGTGTTGCTATCTGCCCATTTTCTGCACCTGGATTGAATGAAAAAACAGGTATCGCAGAGATAAACCCTGTACTTTGCAAGGGGTGTGGTCTCTGTGTCGCTTCCTGCAGATCAGGCGCCATACACCTGAACGGGTTTGATGAGGGTCAGATCATGACTATGATTGATCAAGTGAGTGAATAAAAAAACTAAAATGTCTGGAGTGCCTAAAGTTATAAGGGATATTAACAAACCTAAGAGACCGTTTAATATAGATTGAAAAGGAGGATTAACAATTAAGCCGCACAAGAAATATATTAAACATATATACTGGTTATCGAGGGAAAAAGAAGAAGGACTAAGAGTAGACCTCAGGCGCCAGAATATAAAGCTTAAATCCGGTAAGGCAGTCGTTTGCGCTGGCCTTGATGAGATCAGTAAGATAATGAGCGTCCCTCCAGAGGTGTGGGACAGCACATGCCACAGACAGGGCAGCTGGTATAGAAACTCAGAGAAAAATAGAAAATATCTCATAATTAGCTCATTTGAATTAGAGGGCTATGAGCGATTTAAAGACGCAGTAATTACACAATCGAATTTTATTCTCCCGCGACCAATGACAAGAGAAGAGAAAGAGATCATGGTAGAGGACGAACAATTTAAACCTCTCGTTCCTCGGGAGTGGTATATTACAAGAGAAGAGAAAGAGATCATGGTAGAGGACGAACAATTTAAACCTCTCGTTCCTCGGGAGTGGTATATTATTGCAGACCTTGAAAAAAGGATTTGGATGAGATGGGCAAGGAAACTCGGATCTGATGAGGACTGGGATTCTCTTTTTCTCACTCATACGGCATGTCACGCAAATTTTATTAAACCCCAATTTTATATCGAATCAAATGGCCAAAAAATTCCCTATTCGATTGACAGAAGTGCAAACTTATGTTCATGTTGTTTAGAACTCTTCCAGGTGATTGGCGATACATTGTCTAAAAAACTTGTTGCACCGTGTGCAGGTGCTGTGATTTTCTCAAGGCTCCCAAAAGATAGATATCTCATGGTAGAAAGACCATAGATTTTTTATATCTTTTCGTTTTTGAAACTTCCTTCAGACTAACAATTTAACATACTGCAAAGAAAAGAAATAAATAGAAGATTAAGAAAAGGCAGCAATGAGCGGGGGATTTTGATATTTGCTGGTCGGGACGGCGAGATTTGAACTCGCGACCCCCTGAACCCCATTCAGGTGCGCTACCAGACTGCGCCACGTCCCGATTTTATGCATAACTTCATGATTAGCGTTTTGTTTATTTTTAACATCCACAGTTTTTGGTGTCAAGAGAGTTTTCTATTTTAGTATGTTGAATTTATGAGCAGAATTGATTGCATAAGCAATAGGAATATACGAATGATTTCCACGTATGTGGAAAGCCTTTTAGGTGACGCGTCTGATCTTTTTGATGGGATGTCATTTCCTAAGGATAGGTACAGTTCTGTAAAGGAATATTTCACTGATGAGGATGAATGGACTACATATGAGATATTTCAAAAGATATTTCGAAAGGCCAAGGAACTCGTTGGTGATCCTGATTTTTATTTCAACTGTGGTATTTCTTCCGCAAAACTAGAGTCTTGGGGAAGATTTAGTTATTTTATCCAGCTTTTTTCCAAACCAGATGATGGTATCAAGAGACTCCCTTTTTTTAATAAAAATTTTAATGATACCAAGGATATTGATATTATTAAACCACCAACCCTTGATAAAAAACTTAAAAAAATACATGCAATTATACGGGTTAAATTTCATGATGACCATGATGCTAACCGGGACTATATAGGTGATCCATATCTAAAAGGAATCATATCTTTTATCCCTGCTATCTGGGGCCTTCCTCCAGCGATTATCAAACAACCCCTCAATGAATATGATCCAGAGATATGATCCAGAGATATTATTCAACGAGGAAGAAAAATTCCTCCCCTTTAAACTCAATGCCAGGATAGAAGATGATAAACTGACAATTTTTTCCCCTATTGAGAAGAGGAGAAAGATTGTTGGAAGGAAGGTCTTTCTCGTTTCTGACATTATTGGAGGAAGGAAGGTGTTTTTGGGAAGATTTTCCGAGTCACTTAATGGAGAAGAAGATAGAGATAAAAAAGAGAGTGCGGGAATTCTTATTACTGAATCATTAAAGGTAGATGATAGAAATATTTTAACATCAGGTGAGATATACAAGGCCCCTTACTTTATTTTAGATGTCACGTACGATAGGCTCGGATTTTGGAAGAAAATGTTGCATGCTTTCCGCAAAAAAAGAAAAAGACCGGAAACAGCCCATGGCATGATCGAGACTATTAATCAACTCAGAGAGGCAATGATTGCTAAAAATAAGGCATATGTGGGGCTTGAAAAGGCAAATCTCGAATTGAGAACGGCCAAAGAAGAGATAGATAACTATACGAAAAACCTCGAAAAGATGGTAGAGGAGAGAACGGTTGAGTTAGGCAAGGCTAAAGAAAATTTACTTGTTCTTAATAGAGATCTTAACAGAAAGGTTGATAAACAGGTTGAAGAATTAAGTAAATATAATGAGTTACGAAGATATCTTTCCCCTAATATTACAGAAAGAATTTTATCAGATGGGAATGATTTTAATACAATCTCTCATAGGAAGCTTATGACCGTGTTTTTCTCAGACATAAGAGGCTTTTCAGATTTGACAGATTCACTCGAACCAGAGGAAATCAGTTTTCTTCTAAATAATTATTTATCGGAGATGATAAAACTTATCCACAAACATGAGGGAACTTTAGATAAAATAATCGGGGATGGGATAATGGTATTTTTTGGTGATCCAGTTTCGATCCCTGACCATGCCAGGAGAGCAGTTCTTTTGGCAATTGATATGCAACGCAAAACAGATCAATTAAAAGCTGAATGGGTATCATATGGATACGATCTGAATATTGGAATAGGCATAAACACAGGTTATATGACTGTAGGTAATATAGGATCGGAATTCCACAGAGACTATACTGTAATTGGCAACCAGGTAAACGTTGCAGCCAGGTTGGAATCAATGGCCAAACCTGGTGAGATCTTAATAAGCCAAAGAACATATAGTAAGGCTAAGGATATAGCTACTTTTGAAAAGGCAGGCACATTTAATTTAAAGGGGATACATTCGCCAGTTGAAACATACAGGGTACTATATAAGTAGTAATGTCCGTTGCTTGTTGTCCGTTGAAAAGGATAGATAAATCAGTCAATAACCACCTATAAAAAGGGTGGCTTGAAGGAATTAATTAAGAGGCTTATGATTGACCAAGCAAGAGAAGAGGACTGGGAGTATTGCCGAAATATTTTACCTTTAGTTTCTAGAACATTCTCCCTTAACATTGAACAGTTAGAGGGAGATATCTTTAAGACAGTTCTTCTTGGATATTTACTGTTTCGGATAGCCGATACCTTTGAGGATACTATATATCAGGATGAAAGAGAGAAGATTGCAGATTTG
>JAFDDS010000032.1 GCA_019310745.1 Deltaproteobacteria bacterium
TCTGTTGATGAATCCTATACATTGTTAAAACAATATCATGTACCCGATCACATTATTCAGCACAGTGAGATGGTTTGTAAGGTTGCAGTTTTCTTAGCTGATGAACTGAATAATCAGGGAGAACATCTTAGCAGAGCAGAGATTGAAGCAGGAGCGCTTCTGCATGATATAACCAAGATGGAAGGAATAGAAACACACCAAGATCACGCCAAAACTGGTAAAGAATTTCTCCATAAACTTGGTTTTAAGAGGATTGGTGAAATCGTGGCTGAGCATGTTAAGCTGCACAAAGGGCGAAACTTGCTGCCGATATCTGAAGAGGAACTTATTAATTACTCAGATAAGAGGGTTATGCATGCCAGAGTTGTAACTCTGTCAGAGAGATTTACCGACTTACGGAACCGCTATGGTTTTAAAAATTTGGATACAAAAATAATTAATCGGATACGTGCGCTTGAATCTGAGACATATGAGTTAGAGAATAAGATATTTTCTAAATTGAATTTTAGGCCAGAGGAGTTATCAAGCTTTATATCGTCATAAAACAAGGGTATAGATTATTAAATTTCATTAAACCAAATCAGTGTGCATATGGCGGTCGACTTGTAACCAACATTTCCGAATAAGTGGAGGATATCAAAACAATGATGAAAGAAGTGCACGCTGCTTCTATTATATTTGCTGCTGGTTATGGAAGCAGAATGCAGGATTTTTCTGGTAACAAGACATTGCTTCCATTACGACCTGGATCGAATCCCTTTGAAGGAGAATGCCCAATCATTTTTGAAATTGTGAGAAATCTTCCAAAAGGGCCAAAGGCTTTAGTGATACACCACAAAAAAGAAGAAGTTATAACGGCAACTCATGATCTTGGTGTTTTTTACTGTGATCAACCCGTCCCCAATGGAACAGGGGGTGCTCTTATTGCAGCCCAGGAATTTTTGGAGCACACAGATCAAGAATATTGTATCATAACTATGGGGGATATTCCGTTGGTAACGGAGACGACCTATCATAGCCTTATACACCATTGTAAAGATCAAGATTTTATTGTTTTAGGTTTTATACCAAAAGATAGAGCTCAATACGGCATTGTAGAGATAGAAAATGAAACAGTTCAAAGGATCACTGAGTGGAAATATTGGAAGGAGTATCCAATGGAGATGCAACGTCGTTTTGAGGTTTTTAACTCAGGCATATATGCATCCAGGAGATCGGTTTTGCTCACCTACCTGAAGAAATTAAAGCGAAGACCTCATCAAGTAGAAAAAGAAAGAGATGGCCGAATGATGGTTGTCGACGAATATTTTATTACTGATTTGGTTGAGTTGATGAGCAATGATGGGCGTAGGGTTGGTTTTAGTCTCGTTGACGAAGAGCAAGAGGTTATGGGGATAGATACGCGTGATGATTTGGTGTTAGCCCAGGCTCTCTTTGCGCAAGGAATTAATAGACAAAAAAGTTTTGATTGAGGAAGCAGGAAATGATACTTTCATAACATACCATGAGAGGCCATTAGCATTATGACAAAAAACTCTATGTCTCCACTGTCAGCAGAAAATGTTTGTCGGGTCCTTTTAAAGAGGGGTCTTATATCAAAGGAACAAAGGCAGGAGATTTTCAATAAAAAGGATACTCTGCAAAATAAGTTAGAGAAACTCCAGGTGATCAAAGATGCATCAGGGGGCTCTTCTTCGAGAATAATTAATCCTGTAAACATCACTGATATTATTTCTTTTTTAAAACTCGATCGTGAAGATGATCCAACCAAAGAACTCGATGAGGAATCTATTTTCCAGGCACTGGCTGAGGAATGGAAAATAGAGTACAAGAAGATAGATCCGCTCAAACTTGATCTGAAGCTTGTAACAACGACCATTCCCAGAACATTTGCCATGAAGCATCTTGTGTTACCTGTAGCTGTGAAAGATGGGTGGCTTACTGTAGCTACACCAAATCCTCATAATATTGAGGTCATGGAGGATATAAGCAGAGTGAGTCAGCTCAAAGTCAAACCAGTTGTTTCAAGCAAATCCGATATTATAAAACTCATAGATGAATTTTATGGTTTCAGAAAATCTATTGCCGCAGCCGAGGAGCAGTTTTCGTATCCCTCCATTGACCTTGGTAACCTGGAACAGTATGTAAAGCTTCGGGAAGTAAAAGATCTTCCATCAGATGATAGACACATTGTAAATGCTGTTGACCATCTCTTTAACTATGCCTTTGATCAAAAGGCCAGCGATATTCATATTGAACCAAAGAGAAATACCAGTTTGGTGAGACTGAGGATCGATGGTGTTCTACATTCCATCTATACGTTACCAAAAACTGTTCATGGGGCTATAATCTCAAGGATTAAGGCCCTCTCTCGCCTTGACATGGCAGAAAAAAGACGTCCGCAGGATGGCAGAATAAAGATTGACAGGGGCCAAGGGGCTGAGGCAGAGATTCGAGTCTCAACTATCCCCACAGCATTCGGTGAGAAGACCGTTATGAGGATACTGGATCCAGATATCCTCTTCCAGGATGTAGGTCAGCTCGGAATGACATCAATGGATCTCGTGCGTTACCAGCAGTTTATTAATTTTCCCCATGGTCTTGTTCTGGTATGTGGCCCCACCGGTAGTGGAAAATCCACCACACTTTATTCTACACTCAGACAAATATCTACTGAGGAAAAAAACATTACCACTGTGGAAGATCCCATTGAGATGGTTCATGAAGATTTCAACCAGATAGCAGTACAACCAAGTGCAGATATAACATTTGCAAGCATTTTGAGGAATATATTACGGCAGGACCCTGATATAATCATGATAGGGGAGATGAGAGACCTGGAGACAGCCCAGAATGCAATTCAAGCAACCTTGACAGGGCACTTGGTGCTCTCCACCCTCCATACGAACGATGCCCCTTTGGCTGTTACCCGCCTGGTGGATATAGGTGTTCCCAGCTTTCTTATACATGCTACCTTGACTGGCGTTTTGGCTCAGCGCCTTTTGCGAAAGATATGCTCTTACTGTATCGAGAGCTTTGAAATGAGTGCCGACGATCTTATGGCTATGGGTATTGAGGCAGACACAACAGGGATGCTCAGGCTAAAAAGAGGTAATGGCTGTATAAAATGCAGAGGAACCGGCTATTCGGGAAGAGTTGGTATTTTTGAGGTTTTATCCGTAACAGAGCCAATAAAGGATATTATTGCGCAGGAAGGAAGTGCCGATATGATTAGGCAGGCTGCCTGCAATGAGGGCATGGTTACACTCAGGGAAAATGCTATTAAAAAGATGCTCGATGGTGAGACGACCTACCAAGAGGTAATCAGGGTAACGTGGGGACAAATCTGATTTATGCTTGCTCAACTTGTCATTACTGATTTTGCCATTATAGATTCCTTATCGGCCAGCTTTTCAGGAGGGTTGAATATCCTCTCCGGAGAGACTGGTGCAGGAAAATCAATTATTATCAATGCTGCTAACCTGATTTTAGGCGGGCGGGCATCACCTGATCTTATACGAACCGGTGCTCATAGGGCGGTCGTTGAGGCACTTTTTCACCTGCCTGTACAGTCTCTTCTTTCCAGTGTTTTAAAGGAAATGGACATACCCTTTAATGGTGAGCTACTGATAAAACGGGCTATATCGAAGCAGGGCAAAAGCAAAGTATGGATCAATGGCACGCTGGCTACGCTCCAGATGATCTCTAGAATTGGACCTCATCTGATAAGTGTCTCCGGGCAGAACGAGCACCAGCTCCTGCTCAAACCTGATAGTCACCTCTTTATCTTGGATGATTTTGGTGGTCTCACAAAGGACAGGATTGTGCTCAATGAGCTTTACCGTGATTATTACTCTCTTAAGGAAAATACAGAAAGGCTCAGGAGCCATTTAAAAGAGGAAACCGAGAGGCGAGAGCTTACCCAATTTCAGATAAAGGAGATTGAAGAGGCACGACTTGTTCCAGGTGAGGACGCCGAGCTTGAGGCTGAAAAGAGCCGGCTTATACATGTTGAGAGATTAATTGATATATCTTTTCATGGATATCAGGCCCTTTATGAAAAAGATGAATCTGTGTTATCTGTCTTGAGCGCGCTCGCAAAAAATATGGATAAGGGCATTACTATTGACCATCGTCTGGAACACTTTAAGAAACAATTGGAATCTAGTCAGGCACAGTTGGAAGATGTGGCCCTCGAGTTGCGAGATTTTTACTCTCAGCTAAAGGACGATCCAAAAAGGCTGGAAGAGGTTGAAGAGAGATTGCAGGTAATCAAGCGATTGAAAAAGAAATACGGCTCTTCCATTGAGAGCATCCTATCTTTTAAAGAAGAGCTTAACCAAAAGGAGTATCAATTAACACAGAAGAAGGAGGAGCTAAAAAGGTTTGAGACCCAGATTGAGGAAAAAAGGGAGCATTTACTGAACCTGGCCACCAAACTTTCTTTAAAACGACATGAAATAGCAAAAGAATTTGAAAAAAAGGTTGAAGAGGAGTTGCATCTATTAGATATGGCTGGAACGAAATTTCAAATCAAATTTATCTCCAACGAATCAGGTGGTGATAGTATTTCAGAAGGTATGGTTGGCTCTACCCTTACTGCTGACGGATTAGATGTGGTTGAGTTTATGATATCGCCAAATGTGGGTGAAGATTTAAGACCATTAGCAAAGATCGCCTCGGGAGGTGAGCTGTCCAGGATTATGCTTGCGCTAAAGACTATATTGGCTCGATCTGGTTTGGTAGAAACCCTTGTCTTTGATGAGATTGATGCTGGTATTGGGGGTGCTACGGCTGCAGTTGTTGGTGAAAAATTACGATCACTTGCCAATTACCATCAGATTTTAGGAATTACTCATCTCCCCCAGATAGCCTCCTGCGGAGAGAAACATTTCTTGGTTGAAAAAAAAGTGAGTAAAGGCAGAACCCGATCCCTTATTTCCTTGTTAGATAGGGAAAGCCGGATCAATGAGATTGCCAGACTTCTTGGGGGCAGAACGATATCCGAAAAGACCATTGCACATGCCAGAGAAATGCTTTCTTCCTGATCCTTTTTCTGTCTCGCTGTAACTCCAAAAATATAATGTAAATACCTCATTACAGATCTCGTAAACCCTCACAGATTTTTATGTAATATTTTGGACAAAAGGCTCTGTTTCGGGCCTGGGAGATAGGTTCGAAGGTTCACAGTTCAGAGGTTCAGAGGTTGATGCTCTCATCGTATTAACCCAATGGCAGTAAAAGTAGTATCAAAAAACGCGAAGCGATTAACCACGAACCGTGAACCCGGAACCTCATAATACAGCAGTTAGAGGGGACATTTTCATTAAGCTAACACATACTTCCGATGTGACTTGACACACCATAAGTTCTTCTCTACTATGCGTTTTCCGAGGTAATGCAATGCTCATTAAGCCATTTCCAAAACTTGAAACCATTCATGCGATAGCGATACCCATGCCGTACCCTCCTGGCCTGATTACTGCCAATGTGTATGCAGTGGGCAAAGGCCCCATCACCTTGATTGACACTGGTCCAAAGATTCCTGGGGCATTTGAATTTGTCCAGAAAAAGCTCCAGTTAGAAGGATTTGATTTTAGCGACATTGAAAGGATCATCATCACTCATGGCCATGTGGACCATTTCGGCCTGGCTGTCAGCATCTGTGAAGCAGTTGGCCACCCAATTCAGTGTTTTCTCCACGCAGAAGATACGTGGCGAGTAGTGAGCGAGGGCTTTCACGAGGAAATGTGGAGTAAGGGAATGGAACAGTTTGCGGCCATAACCGACATACCCCGAAAAGAGATCCAAAAGATGAGAAAGCGCTCCTCTTCATTCAGAGAGTTAGCCGATCCCTTGAGGGATGTATTCCCCATGGAGGACGGAGATGAGTTTGTTGGAGATGACTACCAGCTTAAGGTAATCCACACCCCAGGGCACTCTCCCGGGACCTGTTGCCTTTATGAGTCCCGGCAGAAGGTCTTGTTCAGCGGGGATCATATTATTAAACATATCACCCCAAATCCATTGATAGAGATAAATCGTAACCACCTTCGTGACCCTCAGTACCAGAGCTTAAAGGCGTATTTGAACTCACTCGATAAGCTTATCGAACTCGATGTACGGTTTGTCTTTCCAGGACATGGTGAATATATAGAGGATTTGCCTGGCATTATCTCAACCTATAGAGTGCACCACCAGGAGAGAACGGATCTGGTGTGGAAGGCACTTAAGAAAAAGTCACGACCAATGTACCATCTCATTGACGATGTATTTCCTTTTGTACCGGAGGACGATGTCTTTTTAGCGGTATCCGAAATTTTTGTCCATCTAGAGATCCTCATCAATGAGGGCAGGGCGGAGCTTACCGATTCCGGCCCCCCAGCACTGTATCGAGCACTGTGATAACAATGTATCATTACTAGGATAGTTTTTCACCCCTTCCCGAAAGATTAAGACATCCTTTGAAGATATATTTCTTTCAACGATGGCGGATGTTACAAAACTGGCACAAATTTGAAAGCTACCCGCTAATTTATCAACTTTAATCCTTCACCCTTACTATCTGCCCTACTTTAAAACCATCCCCATCGATTGGTTCAGCAAGGGAGTGCCTTTTTTTCAGGCTGACAATTTTTATTTCTCCCGCCTTTGGACCTGGCAACTGATAGGTTTGTTTATTAAAAGATGTGATATATTCACCTTTCCTGAAAACTTCAAGAACAACCCCTGGCCTTAGCCCTACGTCGCTGCCGGCATTGACAATAATCTCTTTTGTATCTATAGAAACTATTCTGCCTGTCCAGACTTTCTGATTAAGTGAAAGACTGACAGCATTTGCTGCTTCCTTGAGGATATCCGGAAGGCGTTCCTTGAGAGCCTTTTTTTTTGTTTCTGTATTGCCACTTTTTTCCGTTTCTTCCGTGGTTTTTCCACTTGGTAGGGTAATGTTGTCAGCTATCTCTTTGCTTAAAAGTATTGTTTCACTGTTAACATCTAAAATATCTATATTCATTGATACTGCACAACTCCAGGCTTTTTTCCTAAATGGCCATATTCCTGATTTCCCCGGGTTTAGCTCTATTGGGTTGATAGTTTCAAAGATAATGGCGTTTATGCCTCTCTCTTTGGCCTCTCTCAGTAATTCCGGATCAATTGATTCTTCTGGCGTAAAGGAGTAGGATTTTTTCGTTTTATTGTGAGGGTAAAGATTAAAAGATCCAGTTTTTTGTAAAATTTTGGTTAACTCCTCACGTATGGTATCGATTGATTCATGTAAAGCTATTCCAGTAAGATTAGTAGCAGGCATAACCATAACACTTTTCTTTGGCCAAGGATTGTCTGGTAATAATTGTGAGGTCAATAATGCCCTCATTCCACAGCCAGCAAGAAGCAGAAGAGAAAATAGGGCACATACGGTGAGCAGAAAATATAATCTTTTATTCATTGACAGATCCCTTTTTTAATCACTCATTCCCATTTTTTTGTTATGTGTGTTTTTTACCCCGACCGTAGAAAGCCACGGCTTTCGTCCCGACCTTTTGTTGTCGAGATTACAGTCGGGATGCCGTGCTACAAGCAATACGTAACGCGTTAGTAGGATATTCTAAAGGAGTCAAAGTTTCCAGTATAATCTTCCTTGATTTCATGAACCATTGTTACTCGTGCACCTGGAGGACCATGATGACACCATTCTATTAATTTTTTCACCTCTTCTCGTGACCCTTCGGCAACGAGTTCAACGCTACCATCGAAACGGTTTTTTACCCAACCGGTTAAATTCAACCTGGTTGCCTCATTTCTTGTTGAATCCCTGAACCAGACACCTTGCACCCTTCCTTCAATGATGAGATGAGCCCTGATAGTATCCATACTTATCTCTCACCTGCTATCTGTAAAAATTCTTCTTCACTTAAGATAGTTACAGACTGATCTTTTGCCTTGATAAGTTTGGATCCCGGTGATTTACCCACAACAAGGTAATCTGTTTTACTAGTTATTGATGCAGATACCTTTCCCTTCTTTTCTTCAATAATTTTTTTAGCGTCAGTGCGTGTGAGAGTTGCCAGCGTACCTGTCAGAACAAACAATTTCCCGGAAAAAGGGTGCTCTTTAAAAAGCTTCTTTTCTAATGGCATTTCTTCAATAGCTATTCCTGCCTCAAAGAGACGGTTAATAAAAGAGATGTTTTTTTCATTAGAAAAATAGGAAAGTATGCTATCCGCTATCTCTGGCCCTATTTCCTTAATGGAGAGCAGATCTTCCTCGCGTGCCTTTTGAAGGCTGTCGAATCTCCTGAATTTTTCCGCAAGGACCCTGGCCACATGTTCGCCTACATGCCGTATACCCAGGGAGTAGATAAATTTTGATAATGTAGTATTTTTACTATTATTAATAGCAGTGAGTATATTATTGGCTAATTTTTCAGCCATTTTATCCAGAGGAATAAGGTTTTCCAAAGTCAGGTGATAGATATCGGCAGCATCTTTTATCAGGCCGCGAATGACCAGTTGATCCACTAATTTATCCCCAAGCCCATCGATATCCATAGCATCTTTGGATACAAAGTGTTTGATTCCTCCTGTTACCTGGGCAGGGCACCCCGGGTTGTTGCATCGTATCACTACCTCGTCACCTGGTGGTACAAGCTCAGATCCGCATACTGGGCATCTATTCGGCATGTGGAACGGTTTTTCCTTGCCATCTCTTTTTGCCTTTATTACTTTGACTACTTCTGGAATAACATCCCCAGCTCGTTGAATAATAACGGTATCTCCTTCTTTGATATCTTTTCTTTTAATTTCATCTTGGTTATGCAAGGTGGCCCTGCTAACCGTTACCCCGCCTACCTCGACAGGTTGTAAGTGTGCCACAGGTGTGAGGGCACCAGTTCTTCCTACTTGCACATCAATTGAATAAATTTTGGTTGTTGCCTGGGTTGGTTCAAATTTATACGCAAGGGCCCATCGAGGGCTTCTTGATTTTTCTCCCAGAGTTTTTTGCATCTCAAGAGAGTTCACCTTGATAACTGCGCCATCGACCTCGTAGGGGAGATCATGTTTTATGCCCTCTAAATATTGACAGTGGGCAATGGCTTCATCTATATTTGCACATTCCTTGATGTGCTCTGTATTTACCCTTACCCCCCATGTATGAAGGGTGGTTAATAATTCAATCTGGGAGGTAAATGCCCACCCTGACACCTTCCCTATTCCATAAGAGAAGAACATCAGAGGCCGGTTGGCTGTTATATGTGGATCAAGTTGCCTCACAGAGCCGGCAGCAGCATTTCTGGGGTTGGCAAAAAGTGCTTCCCCTTGTTTTTCCCTTTCTTTATTTAATTGCTGAAAGGCCTTTTTTCCCATATATATCTCACCCCTGACCTCTATATGTTCAGGAAGTTTTGGACTATCTTGGGGTGAAAGAAGCCGTAATGGAATGGATCTGATAGTCTTTGTGTTAGAGGTTATATCTTCTCCAATATAGCCATCTCCCCTTGTTGATGCAGTTGTAAGGATACTATTCTCGTAAATAAGTTCAACTGCAAGACCATCCAACTTCGGTTCCACGGTATAGGTAATAGCAGTAGAGTCTTCCAAGAATCTTCTGATCCTTTTCTCAAATTCCTTCACCTCTTTATCAGAAAAACCATTTTCCAGGCTCAGCATAGGGACACTGTGTTTGACAGGGTTAAAACCACCCTCAATAGGTGCACCTACCCTTTGACTGGGGGATTCTGGAACGATTAATTCTGGGTATATATTTTCTATGTGAAGGAGACGTTGGAGAAGGTGATCATATTCAGTATCTGAGACTTCAGGATCATCAAGAATATAATAGCGATAGTTGTGATAATCTATCTTTTCTCTCAGTGCTGTTAATTCTATTTTTGCCTTTTCTATCTCCTGCATAGATATCTCTTTGCGTAACCGTTCAAGGGTTCTGCGTTCAGCGTTTAAAGGTTAAGTTCCGTCTCCTCAAATCGTATTTAATGGCTCGCTTTCTGTATTCTCATCCATACACAGACTGAGAAGCAGTCGCCCAGCCTCTCTGCTTGCCTTTTTTAGCTTACCAGTTCCAAATCCATTATGCCATTGAAGAGAAGAAAGCTCATCCGATACAATTAACAATCCTGCCAATTTTATAGAACGATAAATTGCCACATTGATAAGGGCGGACATTTCCATTTCAACAGCCAGGTATCCCCTTTTCCCATACTCTGTAACCTTTTCTGAAGTCTCACGATAGAGAGCGTCTGTTGTCCAGACCGGACCTTTTTTAAAATGAAGATTGGCCTTTTGCAATGCATCTTCTAACCTCTTGTTTAGAAAAGGATTTGTCTGCTTTTTCGTTTTATTCACAGGATAATGAGCGGAGGTACCTTCTTCAGATAGCGCAGTAGTAGGAATTATCAGGTCACCTATTGCAATATTTGGCTGCAATGAACCACACCACCCTACCACCCAGATTCTTTTTGCACCCAATGCTATGAGTTTTTCCATGACAATCGCCCCTTGGGGTGCTCCAAGGAGAGGTCCTGCTAATCCACAAGGGAGGCCTTTACCTTTTTTGATTATAAAGAGTTTATATGGAGTAGCTTTTCCTTGACTTGCCCTTTCAGCACGACTCAAATCCACTATATATTGAAGATCTGAGGGAATGGCAACCATAATAGCATCCGGACCAAGAAGAGGTTCCCCTTTTTCCTTTGTCGGTCTAATTAATACTTTGTATCCGTTCACAGGTTTCGGGTTCACCGTTCAGGGTTACCCTCCTTTTGTTAACTGTTGGCAATATTGTACATAGATAAAGCCTGACCTTATCCTGAATTTGTCCCTTACGAGCGAAGTCTGAGCACATTGGGCCTTATTTGCCGAACCATAAGTACATAGAGGTCCAAAAGTTGATGGAATAGTGTATTATTAGTTGGTCTCGAACCGTTAATCCCGATTCCATCGAGAAACCCTGAACTTTGAACCGTGAACGGTTTCAATACATTAGCATCGTTCAAAGAGTTTTTCCCATAACGTGATCAATTTTAAAACCAATTATAGCCAAAATGCAATTGGAAAGAGGATAGCGAGCTCATCACCATTTTTCGAAAACAGCCTGATATCCTATGTGGACTCACAGTTACACAATAAGGCCCTTCATTGTAAATAAGCATAGAACACCTTTCATGCTATATGGAGTTGTGAGACTTGTTCAAGCATCAGAAATAATCAATTATCAAGGATTTTATTGACATAGATATGAAAAAGCAATAGCATAAAATTAATTAAATTTTTAGGATATTCAAATATGTTTGAATTATTAACTGAAAAACTAAGCAGGACATTTAAAGAATTACGGGGCCGGGGAAGGTTAAATGAAAAGAATATACAAGAGGCCTTAAAACAGATTCGTCTTGCCTTTCTTGAAGCGGATGTAAACTATAAGGTTGTCAAGAATTTCCTTGAAGAAATACGACAGCGCTCCCTGGGGCAGGAGGTAATGGAGAGCCTTACCCCTGGGCAGCAGGTAATTAAGATAGTGCAGGAAGAGCTTACAAAGCTGATGGGAGAGGGGAAAAGAGATCTGAATCTTAATGATACAAAACCCCTTAGTCTCATGCTTGTTGGGCTTCAAGGTTCTGGAAAAACGACAACGGCTGGGAAACTGGCTAATTATATAAGAAAAAATGGGTACCATCCTTACCTGGTGCCGGTGGATACCCAAAGACCGGCTGCTATCGAGCAGCTTTGGAAGATAGGAGAAGAGATCAATATTCCGGTTTATCCTACAGATAGCAAAGATCGTGTTGAAGATATTTGTCTTAAAGCCAAGAAGGAAGCATCGAAGATTGGATCCGATATTTTGGTTATAGACACAGCAGGAAGGCTTCATATTGACGAACAGCTCATGGGAGAACTTTTGAGAATCAAGGGGGTAATCCATCCTGCAGAGAGTCTTCTTGTAGCCGATGCCATGACCGGCCAGGATGCAGTGAATTTGGCTGTGAAATTTAATCAGGTTCTTGATATCACAGGGGTCATTTTATCAAAGATGGAAGGAGACGCAAGGGGTGGAGCAGCCCTTTCAGTAATGGCGGTAACGAACAAACCGATTAAATTCGTTGGTATAGGGGAGAGCATGGATGCACTGGAGCCTTTTTATCCGGATAGAATGTCTTCCAGGATTCTCGGAATGGGCGATGTTTTATCCTTAATTGAT
>JAFDDS010000033.1 GCA_019310745.1 Deltaproteobacteria bacterium
ACCCTAAACCGGATAAACTGATTACTAACACTATGATTAAAGAAGATAGATCCATACAGAGGAGATGGGACGGAACTGCCTTTGAACCAGATCCATGTCTTTGGTCTCAATTAAAAAAAGAAAACCCAGAAGAAATTTGCCATAAGGCCCTTGTGAGCTATGAGCACGAAAAAGGATTTTTGCTTCCTTTTTTAAACCAAACCTTTCAGGTTTTACCAACGAAAAGAACTATTATTCCTTTATGTAGACAGGTCCCTACAATTAAATCATTCGAACTTGATCTCATTATTCTCACCTATCTGCTCAGAGTGAAGGCAATAGATATAGGTGGAAACATAATAAACGAAAAACAAATTCCTGGTGGGGAGGCATTTTTTCGCGGGCCTCACTCTTTTAACACACGCCCTATGGAGGAAATATTCGGGGAGGACCGTGATGCATTTCTTTCAGTTGGTAAGAAACTTAACGGTAAGGTGAGGAAATTAGGAGATGCTGGTATTTGTTTACCTGTGTTGCCGAGGGTACCTGTGACCTTAATTCTTTGGGTAAAAGATGATGATTTTCCAGCAGGGATCAAGGTAGGTTTTGATAGCAGTATATCACATCATCTCCCATTGGATATTATTTGGGCTCTGATAAATGTAATTTCTCAATGGATGACACTATCGGTATGAAAAAATAGAAGGCGATCAGCAATCAGCGTTTGTGTACCGAATGGTTACGATCAACCGATCGCCTCTTTTATGATTGGCTCAAATTGATCAATTAGCCTGAGCGCTATTTTATTTTGGGTGGACACAATTTTTTTAAGAATATCAGTATTGATTAATGGGTTAATCAATACAGCCCTTAACACTACTATTCTTTGGGGCCTGTACGGGGTTGACTCAAGGATGGTTCTTGAGACAAAAGTAGTGTCATCCTGTCGTATGGACTTTTGCAATAGTATATTTAAGTCATTGAGCACGCTATTTACTTTTTGTATCTTCTTTGTAAGATTTTTTCTATCGTTGTTATTAGAGAGCGTTTTTTTTCTTTCTGCCCATTCATTCAATTTCTCCATTATCTTTTTCGGAACAAGGCGATAGTTCAGGATAAAAAGATCAGGATGGTTCAATATCTCAAAGTTTCCAGATTCCTCCAATATTCTCTTGAAGGTAGATGTTGCTTCCTGTGCCTGTCTAAAAAGCAATCTATATCCATCCCTGCCTATAATTTTCAGTGAAGCCCATAGCTTTAAGCATGCAAAAGGCCTTGATCCCTCTATAGTAAAACGCCCTGTGTCAACGCTATCTGGGCGATTTACATACTGAGAAATGGTTTTGAGATGATTCAGATCCTTTTCGTTGCGGAAAACGACAACACCCATTGCCATGGGGCAGTAAAGTAATTTATGTGCATCCACAGCTACAGAATCCGCCTTTTCTATTCCCTGAAAGAGTGATTTGTATTCATCGACTAACAGGGCAGCGCCTCCCCAGGCAGCATCTACATGGAAGTATGCATTCTCTTCTCTGGCAATATCACCAAGTTCCATAAGATTATCTATATTACCTGTCTCGGTCGTGCCAGCAATACCTATTATGGACATAATCTTTGTTTTTTTACCTTTTTCCAGATCATTTCTTTTGATATTTTGTATAGTTTTTCTCAAGACCTTGATGTTAATCCGATTATAGGTGTCTACTGGTATGTAAATAACATTTTTTTCTCCAAGGCCGAGAAGATTTGCTGCTTTTCTAATTGAATAATGACCTCTTCTGGAAACAAGTATAACCATTTTTGAGTAGCCATAATAATTCAATGCACCTTCCACCCCAACCTTTCTAATACCGGGAAAATTTCCATCGACTGGAAAGGCCCTTTCTCTGGCAACCATTAGTGCAGTCAGGTTGCTTATTGTGCCTCCTGATGTAACATTTCCAAGAGCAATCCTGGGATTCTGAATATGTTTACGATAAAATGTATCATCACGATTAAAAATAATCCTGTGCATCCAGGCAATAAGCTCTCTTTCTACAAAACTGGAGGCCTTTGCAGTCTCTATTTTTACCTGATTCTGGTTGAGTGCAGCGATAATTATCTCTAATAGTATCATAAAATATGGGATGGCACTGGTCATATGCCCAACATAGTGAGGACTCCCGACCTTAACAGAATGAACCGTAACCTTGTCTTTGATCTCTTGGAGCACATCCCTGATAAGTTGGGGGTCTTCAGGTGTTGAGATCTGATCAAAGATCTGGGCTAATTCAGGCAGTGTTATTCTTTTATGAAGACCTTTTTTCTCCTGAAAAAACTCATGGATCATCTCTAAGACGGCATGCCCAAACTCCATAAATTTATCTGTAGAGTCAGGCATGATAAATAGTTTACGAAGATAATCTAAACTGGATTCAACCTTTTTCACCCATATTCTCCTTTTATCTAGATTTATAAACCGTATTCTTCCAGGAAGTGAACATTGCCAAAATATAAAGAATCTCTCCTGCTATTAATGCCTCATATCTGTATGGCAAGGGCATATGTTGATGAAGGGTAGCACCAGTGTCCCTCATGAAAGAATAAAGGATTATAAGGGTACCGATTATTGTCATGACCCAGGCTAAGGATGATGGCCGGAAATCATGCCCTCTATTGAAAAGAAATAGAATAAAGAGGCCAGCTACAATCATCATTATGGCAATAGTTACAGGAGCAATTACTGGGCCAATCCATGGAAGGGGGATGAGAAACAGGATGTCCCAATCCAATAGAGATAATGGCCATCCAATGGCTATCTTGAGCCATATGTAATAAAATATGTCCCAAAAACCAAAGAAGATAAGGAAATAGGCGAATTTTTCCCAGAACCTTTTGCTGATGAGAGCACTCACTGAGATGAGCATTAAAATGGTTGCTATCTCTCTTGCAATCTCAACAATAAAGTGCCTGGTTGTTATTATCTCCAAAGGGAATGAAAAACCTTCTGGATAGTAAAGGGCCCGTAAGTATATGACTACCCCTGCTTCCACAAGGGCCATAGATATACTAAAGGTTATTATCCAGAAAAGTTTTCTCATCATTTCAGTCCCTTGGAATGGCAAGCATTCTCTCAATTGCCTTTATCGCCCTTACCCTTATATTTTCGGCTACTTTTATAACAGGAGATATATTTAAAAGGGCATTTACTATATCTGTGAGGTTAATCTTTTTCATATCTGTGCATAGCATCTTTTCATCAGCAGGAATAAAAACCTTATCCGGATTCTGAGTTTTTAGGGTATGAATTATCCCTGTTTCTGTTCCTATGATAAACTCCATATGTTGAGACTTTTTTGCATAATCAAGCATTCCAGAGGTACTTGTGGCCTCATCTGCAAGGTCAATCACTTCTGGTCTACACTCAGGGTGGGCCAAAAACACTGCCTCAGGGTAGTCATTCTTAACCTTTTTTACCTGCTCGGGTGTCAGTTTATCATGATAAGGACAGAATCCTTCCCAATAAACTATCTTTGTATCGGTGTATCTCTGGGTATATTGGGCGAGATTCCTATCAGGAGTCATAAGTATAGTGTCGTGATTAACAAGGGATTTAACCACTTGTATAGCATTGGCTGATGTGCAGCAGATATCGCTTTCTGCCTTAACTGAGGCAGTGGAATTGACATAACTGACTACTGGAACACCAGGTAACTCCTTTTTTTTCTTGATTAATGCTTGGGCGGTTATCATATCGGCCATAGGACAGCCAGCCGATATAACAGGCAGGAGAACTGTCTTGTCTGGACATACGATAGAGGCTGTCTCTGCCATAAAATGAACGCCACAGAAAACTATTATTTTGGCATTTGTTGTAGACGCCTCAATCGATAACCCTAAGGAATCTCCTGTTAAATCGGCTATATCCTGTATCTCTGGCCTTTGGTAATTATGGACTAACAGGATGGCATTTTTTTCCTTTAGAAGTCGTCTTATCTCTTTCTGTAATTCTTTTATACCCATTTTAAAACCTCCTCCCTCTATCTAATTTCTAGCCTGATCACGCCTGAAATTCTCTACCAATGCAAGAGGATTATTGGTCTCATATAAGTTTTCCAAACCAGGTATATCCTTCCATCTCCTGTGCAGCCAAAGCCAATGTTGAGGATACTTCATGATATAATCTTCAAAAATTTGATTTATTTTCCGTGTATTTTTCTTTAGATCACTCGCCTCGTCAGATGTACGAACCAGTTTTAGAGGTTCATTTATCTCTATCCTATATCTTCCTGGTCCCTTTCTTATAACAAATGAGGGTACTATGCTGGCCCCTGTACGCCTTGCAAGAAGTGGAGCTGTTATATGTGTCTGGGATGGAATACCAAAAAAATCAACCACAATTCCGTGCCTACCGACCTTTGGGTTGCCACCTGCCTTCTGATCGGCAGCGGTCATCGTAATCGCATTCTGCAGGAGCAACCGGTGCATCTTTTTTAATGCCCCATCAGCTCGAACCGTGATTACATTATGTGCCTTCACAATGGAGCTAATAAGACGCTCCAGATATGGGTTATCTAACTCCCTTAGAACAGCAGCCATTGGAGGAATATTTAGGTAACATAAATATATAAAAAGGTATAAATTTCCGAAATGTCCTATGACTAAAACTGTACCCTTGCCCCTTTTTATTGATTTCATTAAGTGTGATGATCCTGAAATCTCAATATATTTATGATAGTTTTCAGGGGTAGTTATTTTATATAATTTTACAAGGTCAAAAATATACATGGCAAGATGTTCACAACTTTCTCTGCCAAGGATTTCTCTTTTTTTATTATCCAACTTCCTTCCGAAAACTACTGATATATTAGCATTAGCAAATCTGTGCCGGGACCTATCAATACGGTAATATGTCCTCCCTAAAAAGGTACCAAGAAGAGCAACTAACCGAAATGGCAGGAGATAGATTACCAACAGAAATAAACGGAAAGCGAAATAAACCAAAAAGTTTATCAGCATAATTTTTTTAGCATTACTTCTCATTGTTATTGATGTAGCAACTCAGGAAAGCTACGTCAACAATGAAAAGTAACGGCATACCTTGACACACTTATGTTGTTACAGTAATCTGAAAACATAAGTCCTTTTTAATAAAATTACTGTTTACTTTAAAGTGAATTCTTTTTAAAGGCACAATTAAGGGAAGGTAGAAATTATGAAAGAAGCAATGCTCTATGAAAAGCTCTCTGACAAGAGGGTAACGTGCAATCTTTGCAATCACCGTTGCACAATAAAGGATGGCAATTACGGCATCTGTGGAGTAAGGCAAAATAGTGATGGATCTCTTCTTAGCCTTGTCTATGAAAGGATCGTGGCATCACATATTGACCCTATTGAAAAAAAACCCCTCTTCCAATTCTATCCCGGCTCCAGAGCTTATTCCATTGCCACTGTTGGATGTAACTTCAAATGCAAACATTGCCAGAATTTTGATATATCCCAATTGCCAAGGGAAAAAAGGGAGTACATTGTTGGCGAGAAGATTTCCCCTGAGGAAATAGTAAAGGAGGCAGAGAGTTCTGGTTGTCAATCGATTGCCTATACCTATACAGAGCCTACTATATTTTTTGAGCTTGCCTATGACACGGCAAAGATAGCGCACCGGAAGGGGATCAAAAACATCTTTGTGAGTAATGGGTTTATGACTCCTGAGGCCTTGGTTGAGATCTCACCTTACCTTGACGGTATTAATATTGATTTAAAGGCTTTCACTGATACGTTCTACAAAGAGATATGTGGTGGCCGGCTGGAGCCGGTTCTGGAAAACATTAAACTTGCCAAGAAGCTCGGAATTTGGATTGAGATAACAACCCTGATTATTCCGACACTTAATGATAGCAAGGACGAGTTACAGCGGATAGCCGAGTTTATAAGAGATGTGGACAGAGATATTCCCTGGCACATCTCACAATTCTATCCAACATATAAATTAACAAAACAACCACGCACACCAGTAGAAACATTGCATATGGCAAGAGAAATAGGCATAGAGGCCGGTCTCCATTATGTTTTTGAGGGAAATGTGCCTGGAAGGGGAAATGAAAGTACGTATTGTTACAAATGCGGGGAGCTATTGATCGAAAGGTGGGGCTATTCTATAATTAAAAATATAATAGAGGATGGACATTGCCCCTCTTGCAAGAGCTCTGTCGCAGGTGTTGGTTTATAACAGATTTCTTTGATTCGTTTACTCAAGGCTTTGCTCCAATATTCCATAAGAAAAGAAAAATTGAATGTCACTAAAAGGCTAATGATTACAATAATTTGTAGCATACAATAATAAGTTTAATGAAATGGAAGAACAAAGAAGTAAAAAATTTGGAATCGGCAAGAAACTCCTCGTCTACTTCTTAGTGCTATCTCTGGTGCCCATAATAATTGGCGGAGGTATTTCCTTTTATATCACTAAAAATCAACTCGAAGAAAATACAAAGGCACACTTGAGTGACCTTGCCAGTGATTGTGGAAGGAAAATATCCTATTATGTAAATTCACGCTATCACGACATCAAATTATTTTCTCAATCGTATGTTTTTAAGAGTACTGATACACAGCAAAAACAAAAATATATAGAAGAGGCCTTAACATCGTATCCCTTTTATGATGTAATCACCATAATTGATAAAAAGGGAAACATAATAGCATGCACTCAAAAGGAATATATTAGTCAATCAAGAGCTGATCGCACATGGTTTAAAAAGACAGTTCAATGCAGACAGGGTGATGTTATTCCGTTAGATGCCTATCGTGCAGAAACAGCGGAATGGAAAATGGTGATCGGGTTTAATACTCCCCTAACAGATGAAAACAATACGGAGATTATCGGAGTTTTGACTACCAGAGTACGTATGGACCACATTATAGAGCGAGTAAAAGCATTGGATGAACGAATCGTGGGTGATAAGAACGCATACCTGCTCAACAAAAGAGGCGAGATACTGGCAGGGCCCAATGAAAAGAAATTTCTCACAACACACCACTTGCAT
>JAFDDS010000318.1 GCA_019310745.1 Deltaproteobacteria bacterium
GTAAGTAAAGGAAAAGTGTTGAAGAGAAAGGAAGTGATTTGGATGAAGGTTGGAGGGAGAAGCTGCTGAGGAGATGCAGCTCAAGGAAGGCAAGGAAATTACTGCCTTGATTAAGGCTACCGAGGTGATATTTATGGAAGAATAAGTGGCATGAGGAGGGCCTTATGCCAATTCTGTTTAGAAAGGAGACACAGTGATGAAAAGTATATTTCGGATTTTTACAATATTGGTTGTAGTTGCATTTTCTTTTATCCTTCTTGGGATTAAGGGAGTTCAGGCAAAGGAAGAGAAGTCAGTGGAAGAGGATATCCTGGAGATACTTAAGGAAAAGGGGACCATCACCACTGAAAAGTATGAATATCTAAAAAAGAAGGCAGAAGTGGAGAAAGCCAAGGAGTCCAAAAGACCAAGAGTAGGATTCAAAAAGGGATTTTTCCTGGAGACCCCGGATGGGAATCTCAAACTTCAGCCATGGATGAAGCTCCGGGGACAGTTCAAGGAATTTGAGGCCAATCATCCAACAAACAACGATTTCTATATGAGAACTGCGAGGTTTGGGCTAAAAGGCATTGTCCACAAATATTTTGATTTTAATGTAAGCGGTGAATTCGGAAAGGGGAGTTCATGTCTCTGGGATGGTTATATGGGGATTAATTACTTACCGGAAGCAAAGCTTCGGATCGGCCAGTTCAAGCAGCCATTTTCTCTTGAGTGGTACAGTTCCGCTGACTGGAGAGATTTCATTGAGATGCCCCTTCCCATAGACAACCTCACGCCTGATATGGACATCGGTGCCATGTTCCACGGAAATCTGGGGAAAAAGATTTTCAATTATGGCCTGGGTGTCTGCAACGGGACCGGTAAAAATACCTCTGACACTAATGATGATAAGGATATAGTAGGAAGAGTTGTATTCACACCCTTCAACAGCTCTAATAATCTATTCCTTAAAGGACTACACATTGGAGGCAGCATGACCTATGGAAACCAGGAGGCCGAAAGGGGTGAGATGCGTCGGAGCGGAAAATTCCAGACAGCAGGGGGAACCCCCTTCTTCCAGTTCAATAATGGTATTTTGCATGATGGAACTCGTACGCGGTATGGGGGAGAGCTATGCTATATGATTGGTGCTTTTAGCCTTAAAGGGGAATGGGTAAGGATGGATCTGGATGATCTCTATCACCCTACAGATGGTACAAAGGATGACTTTGATATTGATGGTAGTTATATGAGCCTGAGCTATACATTGACCGGGGAACACCAGCCCTTTAAGGATGGAAAGTATGGGAGGATCACACCTAAGCATAACTTTGACTCAGGAAAGGGTTCATGGGGGGCGATCCAGCTTGTGGCCAGATATGAGACACTCTCCATAGACAGCAAGCTCCTCACAAAGGGCTATACTGACTCTACGCTGTATACCGATGAAGCTGAGGGCTTTACTTTGGGGGTAAACTGGTATCTCAATGACCTGGTTAGGACAATGATTAATTACACCAGCACTGATTTTAACGGTCATATTGTAAAAGATGGAGAGAAGCTCGATAGTGAGGATCTGTTCTTAGTGCGGATGCAGCTTGTATTTTAATGGATAAAGATCCTGAATGGCTCTTTTAAGCCTCTATAGGAGATCCGATGTCTGAGAGATCCATCTCTCTCTATAGGAGATCCGATGTCTGAGAGATCCATCTCTCATAATGCCTTCTGGCATGTGGTATGGTAAAGAAGCGATTAAGATCGTTTTTAAAATCAAATTTATAAGAAAAGGAGGATGTAAATGAAAAATTACAGATGGTTAAAGGCAAGTATGTTGGTGTTGGCCATCTTTATGATAAGTCTGCTTGTCTATCCCCAGTCGGGATGGACACAGGAGAAACAGCTGTCAGGCAAGGTAATTATCTTCAATGCGGGGAGTTTGACCATTCCATTTGCAAAAATGGAGAAGGTATTTGAGGGCAGACATCCAAATGTGGATATTATCCGGGAGTCGGCTGGAAGTCGAAAATGCGCCCGGAAGATCACTGGCCTTAAAAAACCTTGTGATATCATGGCATCGGCCGATTACACTGTCATCGATCAGCTGCTCATTCCCGAATATGCTGACTGGAACATCAGGTTTGCCACAAACAGGCTGGTGCTCTGCTATACAAATACAAGTAACTATGCTAAAGAAATAAATGCCCAAAACTGGTATGAAATTCTTCTGAAAAAAGACGTTGTCTGGGGACATGCTGATCACAACATTGATCCCTGCGGTTATCGATCAGTAATGGTCCTTCAGCTGGCAGAGAAATATTACAAAAAACCGGGGCTTTTTAAGAAACTGATTGCGAATCGCCCACAGGAAAATATTCGCCCCAAGTCCGTGGAGCTCATATCGCTTCTTCAGACAGGAAATATGGATTATGCATGGGAGTACCGGTCAGTTGCGGTTCAGCACGAACTCAAATTCGTGGAGCTCCCTGACCAGATCAACCTGGGAAACTATAAACATGATACTTTCTACAAGAAAGCCGTTGTAAAGGTTACGGGGAAAAAACCGGGCACCTTTCTTAATAAAAAAGGGAAATCCTGCACCTATGGAATTACCCTTCTGAAGAACGCCCCTAACACTCAGGCAGCAACTGCCTTCTTAAAGTATATGCTTGATGCTCAAGGGGGCCTGAAGATCCTCAAGGAGATGGGTCAACCTCCCTTTATCCCCTGTAGGGTTCCAACAGCGGAAATGAAGGCACGACTTCCCAAAGCGCTGCGAGATCTGGTTGAAGTTCGAGAATAACATGAACGAGGTGAATCATGAGACGTGAGCCGTTTTTCTGGATTAGCATCTCGTGCGGCCTGGTGATTATGGCCTTTATCCTTCTCCCCCTGATCGAAATGATGACTGCTCCTTCTCTTTCAATGCTCAAGGAGACCATACAGGATAAAGATGTGGTGCGGTCAATCTGGCTGAGCATTTACACGGCTGGATTGGCCGCCTTGATTTCCTTTGTTCTGGGAACGCCCCTCGCCTA
>JAFDDS010000319.1 GCA_019310745.1 Deltaproteobacteria bacterium
ACATGCCATGGAGCAGGCAGGCTTTTGAGCAGAAGGCAGGCTATCAAAATGGCAAAGGGGAGGGCAATACATCGGGAGCTTGAAGATAGGGGCATCTTTGTGCAATCAAGGGGAAAGAACACATTAAAAGAAGAGATCTCCGAGGCCTACAAGGATGTATCGTTAGTGGTTGAGGCTGTCCATATGGCCGGGTTGGCAAAAAAGGTAGCCCGCTTACGGCCGCTTGGTGTGATAAAGGGCTAACAGTAGTCTTTCAAGACGGAGGGAGTGAGGTTTTTTATCTACCCGTTTTTGCGTGCCCAAAGATCCAAACCCCAGATAAGCAGAATTCCGATCAACATAAAGAGCAGCGCAAAACCAACCTCTATGGTAAAAGAAGAAGGGATGATATTGCTTTGAAGAGAGGGAATCTCCTTCCCATGACTGTCGATAAACGTGGTTACAGTCTCTTTCCACGGCCATATTTTTCTCAACGAGCCACACATGAGACCAATCAGAATTGCCATGGTCAGATCATGGTATTTTTTAAGAAGCCATCCTAATATCTGAGCAAAGCTTATAAGTCCCACTAAGGCGCCGGCTCCTATAATGAAAAGGGTAAAAAAATCTTTGTTGTTTAATGCCTTAAGAATATAGTGATATTTTCCCAGTAGCACAAGGATATAGGCGCCTGATATCCCGGGTAGAATCATTGCACAGATGGCAATAAAACCGCTTACAAAGATAAACCACGGGGCACTCGGTGTCGATACAGGTATCACACCAAACAAACCATAGGCGATAATTGTCCCCACTACTATCGCAACAATGGTCAGAATCCTCCATTGTTTTATTACCCTGCTGACGGTAATAACAGAAGATACAATCAGGCCAAAGAAAAAAGACCAGACTATAACCGGATACCTGTCTAAAAGCCAACTCAGTACCTCTGCCAAAGAGAAGGTGGCCAGTAAAACACCCAAACCTACTGGTAGGAGAAATGGCCAGGAAACAGATGAGAGTGCCTCTTTGATGTTCAAGATAGTGATAAGTCGCACAAATTTGAGATTAATTGAACGGATTGCATTAATGAGTTCTTCATATATGCCAAGTATGAGGGCCATGGTTCCTCCTGACACACCAGGAATAACATTTGCTGCGCCCATTAAAAATCCTTTAATTGCAAGAATAATAAAAGTACGTAATGATTGTGATGACATAATTTTCTATTAGTGCTCTATCTCCGTGTCTCGGCGAAGAAATTTATTTCAATACTCAAGCAATTATAATCGCGACAATACCTGCCAGAAGACAATACGGTGCAAAGTAAAAGAGATTTCCTTTCCTTACCATATTCATCGTTATCTTTAGGGCTATAAGGCCTACCAGAAAAGAGACAAAAATCCCTGAAAAAAAAGGCATAAAGCCGATTTCAGTTATCTTTGTCATGTCAAATTTTACTATTGTTGCTCCTATAATAGCAGGAATAGAGAGCAGGAAGGAAAACCGGCCAGCGAGTTCCCGCGCAGACTATGGTTGCACCAGATCTACTAATTCCGGGAATAATCGCGGCTCCCTGTGCGATACCTACCGCAATGGATACCATGAGCCCAACGTGGCCTTTTTTTGTGAAATGATCAGGAATACGTCGGCTTGCTCCCAGAATTGCCCCGGTAACTATCAGCATAAAACCAACAAAGAAGGGTGACCCAAACATTTTTTGAACAAAGGAGCTAAAGAGTATCCCTATAAGTGCTGTAGGAATTGTGCCTGCTATAATCCATACAATAAGCGCTGCATGAGGGAATTGTTGAATTTTGCTGCTTAATTTTTTTTGTTTTTGAAAAAGATTGCCAACAAGGCCTATACTTTCGTAGATCATCATTTTTATGTCAGCCCTGAAGAATATTAAAACCGCCAGAAGGGTTCCTACATGGAGAGATATATCTAACAGCAGCTCAGGATTTTTTAATCCAATGAGGTGTTGAAATATAACCAGATGGCCAGAACTACTGACAGGCAAAAATTCTGTGAGTCCCTGAATAATCCCTAAAAAAATGGTTTTTTCAATATCCATCTGAAATAAATCTCATGGTTTAAAAATACCCTTATTTTTCTATACGCTAATGAAGAAAATAGCAAACGCTAAATAACAGTTACGAATAGACAAACTGTCATTAATTTTGTATTAAATTATTAGTAACGATTTTTTCCATCGTATAAAAAACCTTAATCAAGGAGGGTACTCATGGTTGATAATATTTATAAGATTTTAGGTAAAGAAAAGGCAGACTATCTCCTCAGTCATACCTGCACTACTATCAGCAAGGAAAGGTTAAAAATCCCTTCCCCTGATTTCATTGATAAGGTCTTTATTGACTCAGACAGGTCAAATAATGTTTTAAGAAATCTACAGTCTGTTTTCAGCCATGGCCGCTTACAAAATACTGGCTATCTTTCTATCCTCCCGGTTGATCAAGGTATAGAGCACTCTGGCGGAGCCTCCTTTGCGCCTAACCCGGATTACTTTGATCCCGCTAATATTGTAACCCTTGCTTGTGAGGCAGGATGCAATGCAGTTACATCAACACTTGGCGTGCTTGGTGCGGTAAGTAGGAGATATGTCCATAAGATCCCCTTTATTCTTAAATTCAATCATAATGAATTACTGACATACCCCAATACATATGACCAGATCTTTTTTGCTGACATCGAACAGGCCTTTGATTTGGGTGCGGTAGGTGTGGGAGCAACCATATATTTTGGATCAGAGGAGTCAGATAGACAGATTATCGAGGTAAGCGAGGCATTTAAAATAGCCCATGAGTTGGGAATGTTTACGGTTCTTTGGTGTTACCTGAGAAATAATGCCTTTAAAAAGGATGGCACAGACTATCATGCGAGCGCAGATCTTACTGGGCAGGCAAACCATCTCGGTGCTACTATTGAGGCTGATATCATAAAACAGAAACTGCCAGAAAATAATGGCGGCTTTACTGCGTTAAACTTCGGTAAGACTCATGAAAAGGTTTATACGGAACTGAC